>NZ_BDBA01000031.1 GCF_001612745.1 Nocardia amamiensis NBRC 102102
CGGCGGCATGGGCCGCAGCGGGTGCCGCCGTGCGGATGCTGCACGACGGGCCGCTGCCGCCGTGGCCCGGTCGCAGCCTCGACGAGATCGCGGTGGAGCTCGACGGCGAATGCGCGTGGCTCGTCACGAACGACGTTCTTCCCACCGACGTGGTCACGCGCAACCGCCGGGTTGCCGAGGCAGCGCTCCGGCAGTGGACACCGGTGTTCACGCACGGCGACCTGCAGGTCGCCCACGTGTTCGTCTCTGGTGAGGAGATCACCGGCGTGGTCGACTGGTCCGAGGCAGGCCAAGGCGATGCCCTGTTCGACCTCGCCACCTTGACGCTCGGACACGACGAGCACCTCGGCGACGTCGTGGCCGGATACGGCACCGACGTCGACCTCGACGTGATCCGCGCATGGTGGTCGTTGCGAAGCCTGCTGGGGGTCCGCTGGCTGGTCGAGCATGGTTTCGACCCGACCTCGCCAGGCTGCGAGGTCGATGTGCTGAGAACGCAGGCTATGCGCGACTAGTTGCCGCCGGAGTCTCGCTATCCCTTCGGGCGAGACAGCGCGCTAGCAATAGTCGAGCCACCACCAACCGCCCGCCAGCTCCATCGTGGGGCAGACAGGTTCGCCGAACCCGTCGTACGGTCCAGGCTCGCGTGTTCCGACGAAGTACCCGTAGCCGAGAGCATCGTCGGGGTCGGCGTTGCCGGGGTTGGCCAGGTAGGTGCTCACCCAGCTCGCCTGGTGGACCCGTCACCTCCGCGTCGCCGAGCCTTATCAGGATTGATGTAGAGCCGAACACCCTTATATACCACTGTGTTCGGCACATCGTCGTTGTCCGGGTCGCCGGAGTCCGCAGGATCCGGCAGTTCCGCGATCTCCTCGATGACGATCTGTGCTCGTGCCGCACCGGGATCAAACATCTCCTGAAACGGCCCGACGAATGACCCCCCGAGGCCGCGGTGCTTCGCCCGAATAGCCGCCCACCCGAACAGTGCCAACGGCCCGATGGTGGCGATCAGCAGTAACAAGTCCCCGCCCATGCCCACGAGCGTACCGATGAGATCCTTCGCTCGACTTAGGAGAGAGGGGGCCGGCTTTCCGTTAGTCACCGAACCACATGGCCTCCGTGATGAAAGATGCCGGTTTCCGAATCATCGTTTCGACATGGCACGAACCAGTTAGAGGTGCCCCCAGTACCCCAGGGGTATGTGTTCGCCGAGCGGAACGCTTGACCGTAGGAAGGCACTACTGCCCTATCGGGCCAGTTCCTGCAGGCATCCCGCGAACGCACTACTTTGCCGCTGGGCGGGCGTTCACCGGAGCCCATCGGACGCTGTCGTTGTTCGTGAACAACACCTGTCGCCGACTGACGGTGCCGTCGAGATTCGTGAACAACCACGAACCAAACCTCCAGCACCAACCAAGAACGTTGGGAACCAAGCCAACCAGCAACATGGTCACGCTGGCGTGCTGGCGAACAGTTCCGGCGCAGCCTTGCGCACCTTCCGCAGAACTTTTGCGGTGCGCTCAGAAGACACCGCCGAGAGGACAGGCAGCGCGGGCCGCCATAGGGACACTGCGTCCTCATGCCGTTTGAGCCGCCACCGGATCAGTCCCGTTTCAGCGGCGGACAATGCATGAATCCTAGTGTGCGTCTCAGGATTCCACATCGAATGCGACAGATACAGGTAACGTTCGGCTTCAGCGAATTCACCCAAGGCTGCGAACGCCTTCGACGTCTGCCTTGCCACGCTCGCTTTGTTCGGACAATACAGCGCCACCCACCGCGGCAACTCGGTGGTTACCTCCGGGACTATCCCTGCTTCAGCCGCCCGCAGGGTATTCCGCGCTGCGCGGTGCAGGCCTGTTTCGGCGTAACAGCGCGCCTGAGCGACCAGGAACAATGCCATGGTGTCCGGGCTCACCTTGCCGCGTGCCGTCATTACCGCGCGTTCAGCAAGTTCGGCGGCGTGCTGCGGTTGGCGAACGTCAGTGGCGTGTAAGCCGAGAATGCGGAGACAGAAGCCGTCTTGACCCGGCACTCCGGATTCCTCCGCGAGCCGCAACGCGGACAGGAAATACCGTTGCCCGATGCCGTCTTGCCCGGCGTCGTGCGCTTTGAAACCAGCCAGGTACGCCAGTTCGGCGGCAGCGCTGAACGCGGCGGCCCGGACAGTGGAATCGGTGAACCGCGACCGCAGCAGCGAGGCGACATCGGTACTCAGGAACTCGGCGACAGCGGTTCGACCGATACCGCCGCCCTTCACCTCGTCCAACCGCAGGAAAGCGTCTGTGATCCCCTGCACGGCTCGAACTTCCGCCATGCCGACCCGCGCGGAATCGTCGACTCGGATCAACCGGGCCACGTCCGACAGCGATGCCAGTGCTGTCGCGGACAGCGCCGCACTGTAGACCGACGTGCGTAGGAACGACCGCCGGTCGACATCTGCTCTGCCCAACACGCTCACCAGTGTGACAGGATCGCATGTCACTTCGCCGCAGGCGCGCGTGTAAGCGGCGACCGCCTCGGCCGAGGCGGGGCGCGTACCGGTCTCGATATGGCCGAGGTAGCTGCGCGAAAACGGTATCCGCGCCGCCAACTCGGCTAGCGAGAGCCCTGCCGCCTGCCTGGTGGCTCGCAAACGTTCCCCGATGTCCGGCGGCAAGCCGCCGTCAGTCCCCATGCGTGGATGGTAGGCGGATCTGTAGACCCGCAGTAGCCGATTCTCCGGTCCCGGACGGAAATTTGCGAGCGACTCTTGGAGCCAGCACCCACCCGGCGGGTGCGTCCGCCGTTGCCTGTCGAATCGGACGCACCGCCAGCCGTGAGCGGTCCGCGGTGACCATCACCCCGCCGGGTGGCGTGCACCCAACGACAAGCGACGTAGCAGGGGTGAAATGTGATGGCGTTCAACTGGTGGAGGGAAGACGAGCCGGACGAAACATCGGCGCAAGCAATCATCGAGCGCGTCCAGGCCGAGTGGCGCGCTGGACGCCGACACGATGAGCAGCCCGATGCCGGACTGTGGCCAGCCGGGTGGCCGCACGAAGCACCCGACCATCCACTGAGTGTTTCCGAAGCGCACCAGATTATGCAGCGCCACAGGGGATGCCGCGCTGATCAGTGCCCACGCAAGGCGGCGGCTCGCCAAACGTTGATCGACGCCGGTCGAATGCGGCCGGATACCTCGCGAGAGCCGTACTGAGGTGGCCCCGGGCCGCTACCGCCGAACAGCCCGTAATCCGGTGCCCCACAGGGTTTTCGGCACGACGATCGACAAGAAATTTTGACATCGTCTGACGCGACACCGAGTGCTCAGGCGGGCCGGATCGGCGGCCACAGAGATCGAACTGTGGCCTCCGATTCCCGCGTTGCCGGACGGCTCAGCGCAGCTCCTGGATACGGACCAGGTTGCCCGCGGGATCGCGGAAGGCGCAGTCGCGTACTCCGTACGGCTGCTCGGTCGGCTCCTGGACCACCTCGGCGCTGGCGGAGGCCTGCACCCGCTCGAAGGCGCCGTCGAGGTCCTTGGTGGCCAGGAGGATGGCGGCGTAGGTGCCTTTGGCCATCATCTCGGTGATGGTGCGGCGCTCGTCGTCGGTGATGCCGGGGTCGGCGCCCGGCGGATGCAGGACGATGGACGTGCCGGGCTGGTCGACGGGGCCGACGGTGATCCATCGCAGCCCGCCGTAACCGACGTCTTTGCGGACCTCGAAGCCGAGGGTGTCGCGATAGAAGGCCAGCGCCGCGTCCGGGTCGTCCTGCGGGAGGAAGCTCGAGTGAATGGTGATGTCCATGGCAGTCACGCTAGACGGGGCTCGGAGACCTGCGCTTCTCGATTCCTGATCGGTCTGGTCACTTGTTTCGCCACGCATGACGGCATCCCCGCCGTCTCGTTCGCCGACTCACGCTGATAGACGCTGGGCGCCACGCCGACCAACTCGGTGAAGCGTGTACTGAACGTACCCAGTGACTGGCAGCCGACCGCGAAGCAGACCTCGGTGACGCTGAGGTCGCCGCGACGCAGCAGCGCCATCGCGCGCTCGATGCGCCGCGTCATCAGATAGGAATACGGCGACTCGCCGTAGGCGAGCCGAAACTGGCGGCTGAGGTGCCCGGCCGACATGTGGACGCCGCGGGCGAGCGCCTCGACGTCCAGCGGCTGCGCGTACTCGCGGTCGATCCGATCGCGAACGCGGCGCAGCAGCGCCAGGTCGCGCAGCCGCTGCGCCGGTTCGGCCTTCCGAGTCACATAGCGGATCCTACGTCGCTACGCCGTCGCCGAGGAACTCGTCTCGGTCTTCGCGAGGGCCTGGTCAGGCGCCGACGTAGGCCGCGAGGTGCTCGCCCGTGAGGGTGGAGCGGGCGCCGACGAGGTCGGCGGGTGTGCCTTCGAAGACGATCCGGCCGCCGTCGTGACCGGCGCCTGGGCCGAGGTCGATGATCCAGTCGGCGTGCGCCATCACGGCTTGGTGGTGCTCGATGACGATGACCGACTTGCCGGAGTCGACGAGCCGGTCGAGCAGGCCGAGCAACTGCTCGACGTCGGCGAGGTGCAGGCCTGCGGTCGGCTCGTCGAGGACGTAGACGCCGCCCTTCTCGGCCATGTGGGTGGCCAGCTTCAGTCGCTGCCGTTCGCCGCCGGACAGCGTCGTGAGCGGCTGGCCGAGGCTGAGGTAGCCGAGCCCCACGTCGGCGAGCCGATCGAGGATGGCGTGCGCGGCAGGCGTGCGCGCCTCGCCGGAGCCGAAGAATTCCTCGGCCTCGGTCACCGACATCGCGAGCACCTCGCTGATGTCGCGGCCGCCGAGGTGGTAGTCCAGCACCGATGCCTGGAATCGCTTGCCCTCGCACTCCTCACAGGTGGTCGTGACGCCGGCCATCATCGCCAGGTCGGTGTAGATGACACCGGCGCCGTTGCAGCTCGGACATGCACCCTCGGAATTGGCGCTGAACAGCGCCGGCTTCACGCCGTTGGCCTTGGCGAACGCTTTGCGGATCGGCTCGAGCAGACCGGTATAGGTGGCCGGGTTGCTCCGCCGCGAGCCGCGGATGGGCGACTGGTCGACCGACACCACGTCCGCCCAGGCCGGGACGGAGCCGTGGATCAGTGAACTCTTGCCCGAGCCAGCGACGCCGGTGACGACACAGAGCACCCCGAGCGGGATGTCGACGTCGACCTCCTGGAGGTTGTTGGTCGTCGCACCGCGGATCTCCAGCGTGCCGGTGGGCTCGCGCACCGCCTTCTTGACGGCGGCCCGGTCGTCGAAATGGTGGCCGGTGATGGTGCCGCTGGACCGGAGCCCATCGACGGTGCCCTCGAAGCACACGGTGCCGCCCGCCGCACCTGCGCCAGGGCCCAGGTCGACGACGTGGTCGGCGATCGCGATCGTCTCCGGCTTGTGCTCCACGACGAGCACCGTGTTGCCCTTGTCCCGCAGCCGCAGCAGCAGGTCGTTCATCCGCTGGATGTCATGGGGGTGCATGCCCGTGGTCGGCTCGTCGAAGACGTAGGTGACATCGGTGAGCGACGAGCCGAGGTGGCGGATCATCTTGACGCGCTGCGCTTCACCGCCCGACAGCGTGCCCGAGGATCGGTCGAGCGAGAGGTAGCCCAGCCCGATTTCCACGAACGAGTCGAGGGTATGCCGCAACGCGGAGAGCAGCGGCGCCACCGACGGCTCGTCGAGGCCGCCGACCCATTCGGCCAGGTCGCTGATCTGCATCGCGCAGGCGTCGGCGATGTTGATCCGCTTGATCTTCGATGACCTGGCCTCCGCGCTGAGCCGGGTGCCGTCGCACTCGGGGCAGGTCTGGAAGGTGACCGCCCGGTCGACGAACGCCCGGATGTGCGGCTGCATGGCCTCACGATCCTTGGCGAGGAACGACTTCTGGATCTTGGGGATCAGCCCCTCGTAGGTGAGGTTGATGCCCTCGACCTTGACCTTGGTCGGCTCACGGTAGAGGAAGTCGTGCATCTCCTTCTTGGTGTACTTGCGGATCGGCTTGTTCGGGTCGAGGAAGCCCGACTCGGCGTAGAGCCGCACCGTCCACCAGCTGTCGGATTTCCAGCCCGGGATGGTGAACGCGCCTTCCGCGATCGACTTGGAGTCGTCGTAGAGCTGGGTGAGGTCGATATCGGAGACCGTTCCGCGGCCCTCGCAGCGGGTGCACATGCCGCCGGTGCGGGTGAAGGTCGCTTTCTCGGCCTTGGTCTTACCACCGCGTTCGACCGTGATCGCACCGGCGGCTCGCACCGAGGGGACGTTGAAGGCGTAGGCGCTGGGCGGGCCGATGTGCGGCTTGCCCAGTCGGCTGAAGAGGATGCGCAGCATCGCGTTGGCGTCGGTGGCAGTGCCGACCGTGGAGCGCGGGTCGGCACCCATCCGCTGCTGGTCGACGATGATGGCGGTGGTCAGCCCGTCGAGGACGTCGACCTCCGGGCGCGCCAGCGTGGGCATGAAGCCCTGCACGAACGCGCTGTAGGTCTCGTTGATCAGTCGTTGCGACTCCGCCGCGATCGTGTCGAACACCAACGAACTCTTGCCCGAGCCGGAGACACCAGTGAACACGGTCAGCCTGCGCTTCGGAATCTCGATGCTGACGTCCTGGAGGTTGTTCACGCGCGCGCCGTGCACGCGGATCAAATCGTGGCTGTCGGCAAGGGGCAGTGCCGGGGACTGCGTGCCCGTCGTCGTGGCCGTGCTCATCGTGTCTCCATCCGTTGGGCGGGGTCGCCTTCGCTGTCTCGGTGGGCGGCGCCTGGCTCGATCTAACCAGCTTCGATCAGGACGTTCGGTTTCCTTCGTCGATGCGGCCGCGGCAAGTCCGCGGTCCAGCTGCTTCACCGTGCCCGCCCTGCGGGTGGACTGCTCCCACCGGGTTGGCGGCCACGACAGTCACGCTAGGTGCGGCTCCGGGCGGGCGCTTCTCGATTCCTGATCCGATCTCCGCAGGCTCTTCCCACATGGTGGACCATCAACTATCGTGTCGTTATCTAACGGCACGTTATACGACGGGAAAATGCCATGGAGAACGCAAAGAAGCGTCGCCCGGTACGTCGAGTGGTTGCCGCCACTCTCATCGGAGGCGCGTTGGTGACGCCCGCCCTCGTCTCGCCCGAACCGTTCGTTGCGGTCACCGCGGACAAGTACTCGCATGACCCCGGCGATCGGCGTGGCTCCGGCGTGGGAGAGCGCGCCAGGAGCAGCAATCACGGCGGGTACCGAGGGCGCAACGAACGGCCCTGCCAGTACACGCCCGAGGGGCACTGCACCGGGCGGCGCTGACTGCCGCGATCCCGCACCGGCGCGATCACCAACCCGAGCATGCAATGCCCGGAGACGCGATCCGATGGATAGTCGCCCCATGCCTTCGCCTACTCCGCGAGTCACGCGGTGTCGGCGGCAGATCGCCGATCGCCGATAGGAAGATCCGATCGCGCGCTCGATCTTGATCCGACCTTCGGGCGCGGGAGCGAGGTGCCTGCCATTGTGGCGATAAGCCTTATGCGCCAACTCTTTTAGTGGTCAATCGTCGCAGGGGTGGGATCCTTTGCAGACACGACCATTCGGGGTGACGATGAGCCGGTCCACAATGAATCCGGTTGCCGCCGCCCGCGACTTCGTGTCCGCCTGCCAGACGCTGACAAGCCTCATCGATCTCGCCGGACGCCCCGCGACGTCCCCACGGTTGCGGGTTGCGCTGGCCGAGCATTGCCGTGCTCATGGCACGTCCGACCCCGGATTGGCCGCAAGCCTGTCGTTCTGGAAGCGGCGCCGAGCTTCCTTGACCCCCGACGACCATGATGCGGTTCGCGCCATCCTCGACCGCGAGGGCGTAATCCTCGATGCGGTCCGCCGCTGACCCGTATTCGGGAGCACCTCTGATATCGACAGCGATCCAGCACCGCACCGGCGAAACTCGGTCTTCGACTGTGACGCAGAGACGCCGGGCGGCATTTACGATGTGGGGCAACCATTTCTATTGGCCGGACGGGCGAGACCTCATCCTCCGCAATGTGCCCGCGCCATCGGCGCAGTAGGGGCCCGGCCCGGCCGTCCTCGATGTGGAGCACAGTGTCCGGGCCGCCGTTGGCCGGTACCGCGTCGATCCACCGGCTCTGCGGCGTACCGCGGCCGGTGCCGGGACCGGAACTCCCGTGGGAGGTCGCGGTGCTGATCGACGGCAGCTCCCGCCTGGATATACCGAGGGTAACGATTACTTTGCTGATCTGGGGTTTTCGCGCTGGTTGGCATTGAAGCGCGCCTTCTTCTGACGATTCCCGCACGTGTTCATGTCACACCATTTGCGGGTGCGACTTTGGCTGGTGTCGAAGAAGGCGGCTCGGCAGGTTGGCGATACGCACAAGGCCAATTTTCCGTCTCGTTCGCCTGCGATGATGCTGATCGCGTCGGCGGCGATCACGCCTAGGGCATCTTCTACGCAGGAAGCCGAGCTGAGTCGCCATCGCCGATTGCCCTCGGGCGTCAGGATAGCCGCGGCCCGACCCCGAGTGCTGCAGTCATTGATGACTTGGACAGCAGACGCAGGGAGAGCGTCTTGGATCGCGGCCGCTGTCGCGGCGGCGTGAATCGATTCCCTCAGTTCCCGAGCGAGTTCCAGCTGGGCGGTGGTGCAGGACTCCACGGCGAGTCCATTCACTGCCAGCCAGTCGACGAGTCGCTGCGGTGTGGGAATGCGTTCCACAGCGTTGCCACGACGCTCCGTCAGAGTCGCCGTGAAGCTGGTCGCTAGCACGTTGCCCAGACGGAAGTCAGGGAACCGAGCACGCATGGAACCACCTTAGCAGGTTGCCTGTTGACATCGAGACATGCTAGAACCGTCTTAGCCGGTTCGCGACAGATACAAGCCGGTTCCGCGATGAACGGGAGGTCTCATGCCCACACATTGGTTCGTCACCGACGCTGCGGCCGGCATTGATCGTGACGTTGTCGCCACGGCAACTCACTTCGGCGACAACATCTCATGAACCGTCCAACCAGCGACGTGCAAGCATTCGAAGCCCACGCAACTGACGCTGACCTCGACGATCTGCGCGCGCGATTAGCCGCGGCGCGGCTGCCGGAAGCTGAGACGGTCTATCGCGCCGCGCCCGACCCTCGCCGATGGGACCAGGGCGTTCCTCTCGCCGACCTCGTCGATGTCGTGAACTACTGGCGCACCGGGTACGACTGGCGGTCGTTCGAAGCGCGCCTTGACCGGATCGGCCAGTTCCGCACGACCATTGATGATCTGGGAATCCACTTCCTGCACCGCCGATCCGCGCGCGCGGACGCCACTCCTCTGATCTTGACGCACGGCTGGCCGAGCAGCGTTGCTGAGTTCATCGATGTAGTAGACGAGCTGGCGGATCCGAAAGATGCAGACGCGCCGGCGTTCCACGTCGTGGCCCCGTCGCTACCAGGCTTTGGTTACAGCGACAAGCCGGCCACCACCGGGTGGGGAATCGGAAAGATCGCGGCCGCATGGGTGGAACTGATGGGAAGGCTCGGCTACAGCAAGTTCGCGGCCCACGGCGGCGACTGGGGAGGCGTGATCACCACGGTCCTCGGCGGCAGGTTCCCGGCGCACGTTCTCGGTATCCACACAGTGACCGCGCAGGCACCGCCCGGGTTGACAACGGACGGTCTGACGGCGGCCGAGCGCAAATGGACCGAGGAAGCCCACGATTTCTGGGGCGGCGCCCGCGCGGCGTACGCGAAGCAGCAGGCGACCCGACCGCAGACCATCGGCTACTCGCTCGTCGACTCACCGGTCGGGCTTCTCGCCTGGATCCTTGACAAGTTCGCTGAGTGGACAGATACCGAAGATGGCCCGTTCGAGACGATTTCCAGAGACAGAATTCTTGACGACGTCACCCTGTATTGGCTGACGCGGACCGGCGCATCGTCAGCCCGCATTTATTACGAAAGCCACGGCGGTGTCAACTCGCTCGACCCCGAACTTCGGGTCGACGTCCCGTCAGCAATCAGTGTGTATCCCCGCGACATCGAGAAGTGTCCGCGCCCCTGGGCACAGGAGCGGTACCGACAGATCGTCCGATGGAGGTCCTCTGAAACCGGGGGACATTTCCCGTCGCTGGAGGTTCCCGAGTACTTCGTCAAGGATCTGCAAGAAGGCCTCGCGGCAGTGCTGGCCGCTAGCCGGTGAACGCGGCTGGGTCCGAGTGCGACGATGCGCAGGCCGTCCGGTAACCGTCGTACAGGCCGACAGGGTGAACCGTCGAGAGGTGCTGTTAGCGACCTGCCTGTGTTCCAGGTGATTTCGGAATCCGCCCGATTTTCGGCGGATGCTACAGCGACCCCAACTGTCTATACGGAACCGTATACATGGGATAAGCTCCGATCTGTACGCTACCGTATATATTGTCTGGAGGGCTGCGATGGAGCAGCGGAGCGCGAGTCGGATGATCAAGTGGGCCGGTTGGCTCATCACGCTGTGCGGGACCGCGCACACAATCGGCGCTTTGACGGTGGAGAAAGCCGCGCGCCACGCGGGGACCTGGTTCAGCGGGGGCTTGTGGAGCGACGACCTCGCGGCGATGAGTCCGGCCAACAGCGCGTACTGGTTGAGTTTGGCCAGCTTCGGTGTGCCACTCGTCGTGGTCGGCCTGATGGTGCTGTGGCTGGAACGTCGCGGCATCGCGCCGCCGACGTTCGTCGCGTGGATACTCGGGGCCTGGACCGTGGTCGATGCTGCAGTCCTCATGTTCACGCCATGGCCGATCTTCCTGCTCGCCAGCGTCCTGCTGCTGATCGGATCACGCCGCGCCGCCGAGCGACCACCACTGGCCAGGTTTCGACGAGTGTGAACACAAGACGAGCGTGGAACACGGACCGCGCGATATCGCTCTGTTCTACGCACTGTCGAGGAGGCCGCTCACTTCCGTCGCCGCAGGGGCAGCCGGTTATGGCAGCGCAGGCCGCGCTGTGGTGCTGCCCCGCACCAGCTCGGCCACAGCGCCGACGGTTTCCTCGATCGGCACCTGCGATCGACTCGGTGCTGGTAGTAGCGGTCGATGTGGTCGACCCCGGGCCGGCGCAGCGAGACCTTCAGCTTTCTACATGAAGGTCAGCGGCGCGGACCTGGGGAAGACGACCGGCATCGACGTCATCGCCCGGTGGAACGGACCTGGACGCCAGACGAGCTGGTCCACCGGCACCGCGAGCTCCATCTCGGGGAGGGCGTCGAGCAGTTGATCGATGGCGTTCTGCACAGTGGGGTACGCAATCGATTTCGCCGGGCAAGCATGCGGCCCGGTGCTCCACGCCAGATGCGAGCGATTGCCGATACGGTTCCCGCCTGGCTCGTCGGTCCCGCGGATCTCGGGGTCGTTGTTGCACGCGGCGAGGCTGATGACGACCGGCTGGTCCGCCGACAGCCAGGCATCGTCGATCATGATGGGCTGCCGCGGGTAGGTGGTGCAGAAGTTTGCCATCGGCGGGTCGTTGAACAGCACCTCGTCGAGCGCGTGCTCGGTCGACAGGTTCCGTCCGAGAACATCGCTGCCGTACCGGAACCGGTCGTCGGTGATCATCAGCAGCAGAGTGTTGGTGATCAGATTGCGCTGGGCTTCGAAGCCAGCGCCGTAGAAGCTCATCAGCTGCGCGAAGATCTCCATTTCGTTGAGGTTGGCCGGGTGATGTGCCAGCCGCGAGGTTGCGTCGTCGCCGGGATGTTGCCGCTTGAGCTGAATCAGCTCCATCAGCGCCTCTTTGAGCATCTTCATGCCCTGGGCGGGATTGACCGTATCGAAGCGCGCGGCCATGCCGGTCGCGACGCGCTGCCCGATCTCGGCGGGGCAGCCGACCATCTGGTTGAGGATCTCGAGCACGAGGGGAAACGCGTACTGGGTCACCAAGTCGGCGGAACCGGCCTCGCAGAAGGTGTTGATCAGCGGGATGGCGATTCTCTCGACCGCGGGGCGCAGCCCATGCGTATCGATCCCGTCGATGCTCGCGACGGAGGCCTGCCGGTAGCGAGCATGCGTGGCTCCGGTGTTGTACCGCGCCGCCGGGTACCACTCCATCATCGGGCGGACGGGAGAATCCGCGGGAATGGTCTTTTGCCAGGTTCGTGGATCCGCCGGGAAGTGGTTGGGGTCGTTGAGGATTCGCACCGCCGTCCGGTAGCCGATCACCAAGGTGGCCGGCACGCCGGGTGCCAAATCGATGGGTACGAGCGAGCCGTACTGACGACGCATCTCACGGTAAGCGCGATGCGGGTCGGCGACGAACTCCGGAGTGTACAACGCAACTCGGCGGTCATCGGTATCGACAACCGGTCCGCGCTGGACGGGGCGCGTTCCGGTCGAAGCGGTGCGCGGCGCGGATGCTGGGGGCTGTGGTGTGGTCAAAGACGTGACTCCAGACGATGGGCAGGAATTCGACGAGAGTGATCAGAGAGCGCGGACACGTACTTCGATCACGTGTCGAGCGAGATCAGCGTGTGTCGGGTGCCAGGTCGAGCGCAGCGCCCCGCCGAACCGATCGACCACGACCGCCACGGCGCTCAGCAGTGTGATGGGTCAGAACCATGAAAACACCACGGCGGTCTCTTGATTCATCAGTCCTCTTGTCGTTGACGGGTTGAACCTACTACAGCCTTCCGCTACCTGCCGTCCGACAGCTGGCGCCTCGCACACGCTAGCAACATTGCGCCGGAGGTCAACTCTGGCGACCCGCAGCCGGTGGCACGAGCCGGAGTGCGGCGCTAGCCGTGCTGCCGGGTCTGGTCGGGTACTGATTCCGGCTCATCGGCCCACAGCAGATCGCCGGCGGCGGTGTAGGAGTGGTCCGGAGGAATGATATTGGGATTGAAGGATTCCCGGATATAGCAGAGCGGCCGATCGACAAGCACGATGACGTATGCTTTCGCCGCACAGAGGCGGCCATCCGGCCATCTCGTCAAGCCCGCCCGCAATATGTGACGACGCTGGGATACGCCCCGAGAAATCAAGCTGTAACCGATCGGCATCCGGACATCGTCGACTCCATACGCGGCCGCGGGGCCCGCGACGGTGACGACATGATTGACAGATATGGCCACGCTGTCGGAATTGATCAGGCAGGAGCGGCGGACGATAACGCGGTCGGCGCCGGACACCTGCAATGCATCGGTGACGGTGGTGGGTAGCCGGTCGGCCGCCATAACGTCCTGGCGGAGCACACGAACCTGGAGTTCCGTCCTGAGTATCGCCTCGAGTACCGGCATGGTGGAGCCGTCGCTGGCCAGCAGCATCCTGGTGAGTGGATGGCCGAACCGCCCGATTTCATCTCTGTTCATCCGGAAACCCGAACCACCGGCCGAGGCATCGCCCGGTGGTTCGGGGACGGATCGAGTGATCGTCACAATTGCAGGCTCCGCACAGTGATTTTCACTGGAAAGCCTGGGCTAAGCGGTGGTGACGTCCGCGCCCTTCGGTGGAATGTATGGTCGGACAATGGCCTCCATCTCCGCGGCGCTGCGGGGCTTACTGGTCAGGCCGAGTACCGGTTCGGTCGTAATTCGCACCTCGCCCATTGCGGAGTCCGCCCCGAGCGGATCGCGCCAGATATTCCACACCGGGGACATATCCAAGTGACCCATGTATTTGATGTTCACCTCGGCCGGCTCTTCGTTGAGGAGTTCGGCCTCGGTGACGATGGCGTCGGTATCGGTCCGCTCTTGTTCTCCCGACGATTCGTCCACATCGGTCAGTCCCGCGATGATCCTGGTGAACGACTCCTGCGGGGAGTCGCCCTCATGTGCCTCGGTGAGGCTGCTGGCATGCGTGAAATATTCCTCGGACCCGACGTACTGCTCGTACATTCGCGAAACCAGGATCAGGAATCGCCAGTACGCCCGCCGATAGGTGTAATCGAAAAAGCCCAGTGCCTCGGACTCGCTCATCTCGCCCCGCAAGGCGGTCGCAATGGCTGCCGATGCGGTGAGCGCCCCGTACGTCGCCAAATGCACGCCGGTGGACAACAACGGATCGAGGAAGCATGCGGCGTCACCGACAATGGCGTAGCCCGGACCGTAGAACCGATCGGCGACATAGGAGTAATCCTGCTCCGCCCGGACGCTGTCGACCTGCTGTGCTCCCTCGAGCAACTCGCTCAGATTGGCACTGCCGCGGATGACATCGAGGTAGTACGAGTCCAGCGATTCGTGCTCGCGACGCTTCTCGGCGAACTGGCGCTTGGAAATCACATAGCCGACGCTGAAGCGGCCGTCCGACAAGGGGATGTGCCAGATCCAGCCGCCTTCGGGGGTGGAAACGACGTTGATCGCGCCTTCCGGACTGTCCGGATGCAAGCGGGCGCCTGTCCAGTACGACCAGATCGCGGTGTTCCGGAAGGCCTTGTGCTGCCGCCGGATGTCGAAATGCCGCTTGGCCAACAAGCCCGCGCGTCCCGAAGCGTCGACGAGGAAATCGAACTCGGTGGTCCGGGTCTGGTCGTCATCGGGCCCGGTCCATTCGACGGCTGTCGGGCGATCGCCGTCGAACAGCACATTTGTCACGGTGGCCTGCTCGATTACCTCGGCACCCTGTTTGGCCGCGTTGCGGAGCAGGATATCGTCGAACGCCGCGCGGTCGACCTGCCATGACCAAGCGTCCGCGTCCACGAGCCTGGACCAGTCCAATAGCCAGGTATCCTTCTGCCACAGAAAAACCCCACCCCGTTTCACTTGGAAACCGTGCGCGGCAACCTCGTCATAGGCGCCGGACAGGCGTAGTGTCGACAAGCACGACGCCAGGAGGGACTCGCCGATGTGATATCGAGGAAATCTCTCCTTTTCCAGGAGGGTCACTCGAATGCCCGCTCGCGCGAGCAGAGCTGCCGTGGTCGAACCGGCTGGGCCGCCACCTATTACCAGAACATGCGGATTGTACCCCATAGCAAACTCCCTGGAACTGCTGATAACGGATAGTGCGCCCGCACCGGAAACCGGACCGACTCCGGGGGCCACGGCCGTAGGCAAACCCGGAGTGAGTGTTGCCGCTGGTTAGCTAGACCAGAACGGAACACGGTGCTCACTGTAGCAAAGGAAACCCTTCCATGCGGTATGTAACGTGAAATACGTTGCCTACCAGGCACATCACGCTGCATGGAGGTCGGAAACGGCGTTCGGGCAAGGCTACCGGGGTTTCGATGAGGTCCCCTGATCGCCCTGTTGGGTATCGGGGGCGCTATCTATCACGTTGCGCCGCAGTCTATTCCAGCAACACGAATGGTTGGGTAGTGTCGGTGTCGGCTATCGCGACGGTGGTCGCAGCGTTTTTCGAGATCAAGGGCGGTGATATGCCTGCGGCAGTTGCCGTCCGCGGTCGGCCAGCAGGCTGCGGAGCACATCGGGGCGGTTGGTGATGAGGCCGTCCACGCCCAGGTCGACAAGTGCTGTCATCGTGGCGCGGTCGTCTACCGTCCAGGGCACAACGCGCATCCCATAGCGGTGCGCAGCGCGTATGAGTTCGGCTGTGGTGAAAGGCCGATAGGCAGGGTCGGTGACGGTGCCGTTCTGGGGGGTGCCGTGCACCGGCGATACCGCCGCCGCGCCGATGGATGCCGCGGCCGCGACGAACCTTTCCTGCGGCGATCCCGGGAAATCGTCGATATCTATCCCGCCCAGCCATGGCGAGGCACCCGGCTCACCGGCCTGCAGATTCTGCTGGCCGCTGGTCAATGCGACGATCGGCAGGTCGGGCGCCACCTCCCGCATGCGCATGAGCGCACCCCAGTCGAAACTCTGTATGGTGACCTGCTGCCCCATTCCCGCCCGGTGCACCTCCGCCGCCACGATCTGCACGAACTGCTCCCGCGGCGCGGTCTGCTCCGGCGCGGCTGCCTCGACCTTGGTCTCGATGTTCAGCATCACCTGATCGGCCCGGTACACACGCACTAGATCGAACACCTCCGACAGCAACGGAATTCGCGCTCCGGGCGCGGTCCGCTGCTCGGGCTGATCGGCCAATCGCACAGAGCCGCAATCGATCGTCCGCACCTGCGCCAGCGTGAGATCCCGAATGTAGGTCGTCCCCGGCACATACGGAAACTTCGGATCGCCCGGAAAGACGGGTGCCGTATCCACGCACTTCGCCGGACTCGGATCCCGATCGTGGGTGACCACCGCATACCCGTCCGCGGTGATCTGCACGTCCAGCTCCAGCGTGCTCACACCGAGCTCCAGCGCATTCGCGAACGCGGGCAGGGTGTTCTCCACCACCAGCCCCAACCCTCCCCGATGCGCTTGGAGATCGAACCGTCCCGGACCATCCGCCGAGACCGGACCCGCTCCGGTCGTCAGAAGACCAGCCGACAGAAGCGTCACCACGGCACCCGCTGCCCATATCCGCTGCACTGTTCCATCCTGCCGCCCACCGACCGGACCCGGGTGAAGCATCGGTGAACATCGACGACGAGTGCACAACGCACGACCAGGCCGACGGCGGGACTTCGACGGGACGTGCGCACGCCTATAAGATCAGTTAGGTGGACCCGCTATCGGCGCAGCGGGAGTTCTCCGCATACGGGCCGTCACACTGGGTGGTGCTGGCGGTGTTCGCGGTCGGAGCGGCGTTGGTTGTTCGTGTTGGGCGAACACACCGTAGCCCCGATAGCGCACGCCGATTCGGGCGTGTCTCGGGCGCCGTGATATTCGCACTGTACCTGGCGATCTACCTCGCCACGATGGTGCCTCCAACGGTCGGCCGCTCGGTTCCGCTGCGACTGACCGATCTCGCGACATTGGCCGCCGCGTACGCGCTGTGGTCGCACCGGCACTGGGCGTATGCCCTGACCTACTACTGGTGCCTCACCTTGAGTACGCAGGCGCTCATATCACCCGCGCTGCACAGCCCGGACTTCCCGCACTACGAATTCCTGGCCTTCTGGGCGGTTCACCTGGTCGTGGTCTGGGCGGCGATCTACCTGACCTGGGGCATCGGCATGCACCCGGACTGGCGAAGCTACCGGATCGCCGTGACAGTCACCGTGGTGTGGACGGCGGTGACGTTTGTCTTCAACGCCATCGCCGACACCAACTACGGCTTCGTCAACGGGAAGCCCTCGACTCCCTCGCTGCTCGACGTGCTCGGCCCCTGGCCCTGGTACCTGGTTACCGTGGCCGTCCTCTTACTCGCCGTGTGGGCTTTGATGACCTGGCCTTGGAGGACTCGTCAGCCCCGCACGCTGCCGAGGTTGACCGGCACCGACAGCGGGCCGATCGTGAAGAAGGACGGCGAGTAGGGGATGTCCTTCGGCTCCATCGCGAGGGTGAGTTCCGGCAGCCGCCGGTACAGCGAGGCCAGCGCGAGCCTCCCCTCCAGGCGGGCCAGCCCGGCCCCGATGCAGTATCGCGGACCGTGGCCGAACCCGAGATGTCCGGCCCGCTGCTTGCGGGTGATGTCGAACTCGTTCGCGGTCTCGCCGTACTCGGCGGGGTCGATGCCACAGGCCTGGTAGGCCACGCCGACGGCGTTGCCCTTGGGGATGGTCACGCCCGCGACGGTGACGTCGGTCAGGGTGAACCGCCAACTGGTCATCATGACCGAATGGCGGTATCGCACGGTCTCTTCGACCACGTCGGCCCAGAGGTTGTCGGCCTTGGCCAGCGCGAGCTGATCGGGGTGCTGCGACAACGCCAGGATGGCGTAGCCGAGCAGGTGGACCGTGGTCTCATGGCCGGCGACGAGCATGATCCACAGGACGGCGACCAGCTCTTCGGAGGTGAGCTTGTCGTCCTGGTCGCGGGCCTGGACCAGACCTGTGGTGAGGTCGTCGCCGGGCTCGCGCTGCTTGCGTTCCGCCAGTTCGTACAAATACGCCATGAGCGCGTTCTGCGTCGCGAACGCCTCCTCGGGAGGAGTCGTGTGCGCCAGGAGCGTCGAGGTCCAACGCCGCAGCCGGTCCCGTTCCGGCTCCGGCACGCCGAACAGTTCGCAGATCACCGCCATCGGCAGCGCTTCGGTGAAGGTCGGTACCAGGTCGACACCGTCACCCGCGGCCACCACGTCGTCCAGCAATCGGTCGATGATCTGTTGAATCCGCGGCTCCAGCGCCTGCACCCGGCCAGGAGTGAACGCCTTGCTGATCAGGCCGCGGAGCCGCCGATGGTCGTCGCCGTCCTTGGTGGACAGGTGCTCGCCCTGGACGACGGCACGCAGGGGCCAGTCCTCCGGAATGGAACCGTCGTACAGGGCAGGCCAGTGCTTCGGTTCCCGGGCGAAGGTCTTGTTGTCCCCGGCGAGAATCTCGCGTACGGCGTCGTACGTCAAGGCGAGGTAGGCGGGCACGCCGCCGGGGAACTCCACTTCGACCACGGGCGCGATCTCCCGGAGCCGGATGCAGGTGTCGAGCAGGTCCTCGTTCGGGGCGGGGAATGCGGGCAGGCTCGTTGTCATGAGATTTCCCTTCTGCGCGTGACCCGCCAGGCCGTCGTGTGACGGGTCGTGCACGAGTATCACGGCGAGCCCGCCCAGGGGACGATCGCATCGACGAATCCTGCCGCCAACCAGAAGCCGAGCGTCACAAACCAAAAGGGCTCAACGGTGCCCAACGTTCGATCACGAATGCGCCGCCGTCGCGGTGCACCAGCGCGCCACCCGGGCCGAGCAGGTGAGCGGGCAGCCCGATCGGGGCTGGCCCACAGCATTGACCTACCCGCTGCTCGCCGCGGCGCTCAACCACATCCACACCGATCCGGCTCGGCGGTGGACAGTGCGCGACCTCGGTGCCGAGATCGGTTTGTCGAAACAGCTTTCGCGCACAAGTTCACCGCCGTGGTGGGACAGCCGCCCATGGCGTATCTGACATGGTGGCGGCTCAGCAGCGGGGCCCGGCTGCTGCGCGACACCGACGCGCCGCTCGCCGCCATTGCCACCCAGGTCGGCTACGCCTCGGAGTTCGGCTTCGCCAACGCCTTTCGTCGCGAATTCGGCGTAGCCCCGGCCGCTTCCGCCGCAACTCGCGTTCCGCCGGAAGCGAAGAACAGCAGGTTGCGGCGGTCAGTGTGGGATAAGCCGGTGAGCAGAGGAAACGAACGTGTTGCGCTGGTAGTGCATTCAGCGACATGCTGATTTCCACAATGTGGCAGGGTGTATCCAGTTACCCTGAGTCGATGCGATCCAGGTTCCATCGGTACGTCCTGGCCGCGCTCGCCGTCGCGGCGTCGACCCTACTGCTCTGCGCACATTCCCCGGCAATGCCACCGATACGGCCGGCCGCCACCCTGCCGCCGCTCGACGCGGGATTCCTCTGGGGTGTCGCGGCGTCCGGGTTCCAGTCCGAAGGCCATGCACCCGATAGCAATTGGACGCGTTACATCGCCGCGAACCCCGGGTACGACGAACTGCACGATTCGGTCGACTTCTACGACCGCTACGACTCGGACATCCGCCTGGCGGCCGACTTGGGCGTGCGGGTGTTCCGAATCGGGATCGAATGGGCCCGGCTGCAGCCCGCGCCCGGGGTCTGGGACGAGGGCGCGTTCCGTTTCTACGACGCGGTCATCGCCAGTATCGAGCGGGCCGGTATGCGGCCGATGATCACGCTGGACCATTGGGTCTACCCGGGCTGGGCCGTCGACCGCGGTGGCTGGCGCAATCCCGGCATGGTCGGCGACTGGTTGGCCAACATGCGTAGGGTCGTCGACCGCTACGCATCGCACGATCCACTGTGGGTCACCGTGAACGAGCCGGTCGCCTATATCGTGCACGAGATCCGCCGGGGTGCAGCCGATGCGGCCCAGATGGAGGAGCGGATCGCGCACGCGCACAACGCCATCTACGACTACATCCACCAGGCGCAGCCCGGCGCCCAGGTGACCAGCAACGTCGGCTATGTCGCGGGCTCGGAGGCCCAGATCAACGGCGCGGTCGTCGACCGCATCGCGGACCGTCTCGATTACGTGGGCGTCGACTACTACTTCGCCTACGATCCGGCGCAGGCGCTGCTCGATTCCATCGTGCGGGCCAGCGGGTCGGCGATGCCGAACCTGCCCGGGCCGCGCATTTGGGAGCTGCCGTTGCGAACAGAAGGCATCTACTATGCGCTGCAACACTATTCGCGCCGCTTTCCGAACAAGCCGATCTACATCGTCGAGAACGGAATGCCCACCGAGAACGGCCTTCCCCGCGCCGACGGCTACACCCGCAGCGATCATCTGCGCGATACCGTCTACTGGATCCAGCGCGCTGAGGCCGACGGCATCGACGTTATCGGCTACAACTATTGGAGTATCACCGACAACTACGAATGGGGCAGCTACACACCGCGGTTCGGCCTCTACACGGTCAACGTGCGCACTGACCCGTCGCTCACCCGGCATCCCACCGACGCGGTCGGCACCTACGCGCAGATCGTGGCCGCGGGCGGAGTCCCCGCTGACTACCGCCCCACCCGCTTCCCGGCTATCTGCTTCCTCGTCGATCCACCGGCCAGCTGCCTGAACCCTGTGGCGGGCCCGTAGCGTGTAGCCGTCCGGCCACTGATGAGCGTGCTCCGCGCCGCCGAGAGCGACTATCCGGGGTCAGTGTTCGCGCTTCACCCACACTCCACCATTGCCGGCGACGCCACCCGCGGATAATAGGCGAGACAGGCCGCCGACGCCCCGTCAGCGGCCAGGAAGATCACGGTGCGCGCAGTGTCGAGCTGGCCGGTATTCAGCGCGTTCAGGTAGGCGTGCACCGGGGCGGCGGTGTAGGGATCTCCGTTCGAGGAGTCGAAGCCGACGACCGACTGCGCCGGGATGGCGAGTGCATCCGCCAAGCGGGCACGGAACCCGAGGTCCGGTGCGGGGGCCAGCAGCACCGCGCTCCCCTCGCCGAAATCGCTGCCATCGATTCCTTCCTCGTCCAGACAGGGTTGTACGACCGCTGCGGCCAGATCGACCGGGTCGTCCGCGCCGGCACGGACGGAGATGACCGAACGCCCGTTGGCCCCGGCTTCGCCCAGCGCCACCCAGGCGATCGGCTCGTCCGAGCCGGCGGTGTGGCAGGTGTGAATCCGACCGAAACCGCCTGCGGTAGACGAGTTTCCGAGCAATAGCGCGGCACCGTCGGTGCCGTATGGGAAGTCATCGACGTGGCGCATGGTCGAAGGGTGGGCGTCGCCCGCGACGAGCAACGCGTATTCCACCGTGCCGGTGGCGAGGAAGGATTCGGCGGTCACGATGGCGTGCAGCAGGCCGGTGGCGCCCTGCATGAGGTCGAAAGAGAAAGTCGGCGCCCGCCCGGCCTCGTAGGCGAGGCCAAGGCCGATCCGCTTCTGAATGAGCGCCGCCACCGCGGGCTCGGAGATATTGCTGTCCCGGAAAACGCCCGCGTTGATGAGCATTCCGATTTCGTCGAGGCCGACGTTGGAGCGCTCCACGCAGGTGTGGGCAGCCCGGGCGGCCAGCTCGAAGTAGCTGCCGGTGTCGCGGTCGCAGTTCGTCGCGGCCGAGATGATCGTCGTTGGCATGCTCATGCCTCCAAACGGGAGATGGTCGCGGCGAGATATCCGGAGACGGTTCCCGACGCCGCCGGGATCATGAGAATCTTCGACCCGTTGGGGATTCTTTGCTGCCTCAGATGCTCGTGCAGCACCAGGAAATGCGAGGTCGAAGCGGTATTGCCGTAGTCGTGCAGCACGTTGAGAGCCTGCGGCATCGGCGTGCCGAAATGCCGTTCGGTCAGATCCGAGATGTATTCGATGGCGGGCGCGCTGAATTGATGATGGATCCAGTAGTCGTACTTCTCGCTCTCCCAGCTGCGCCCGTTCTCGGCGAGAAAATCGGCCATGCGGTCGATGGCCTGCTGGTAGCGGGCTTCGTTCTGCATGGCGCGGTTATCGGTGTACATCGCGATCCCGCTGCCACGGTCGCTGGGCATACCGATGCAGTGCTCGGCGCCCTCGGCCGCGGTCATGAGTTCGACGTAGTGGATCTCGTCGCAGTCGTCGCCGCGGTCGTCGAGCACGACCGCTACCGCGGCGTCCCCCACCGTCAACGATGCGAATTGCGGGTCGTAGGGCTGGCTGATCTCGCGCAGGGCCGTCTCGGCGATCGGCGAGATCTGCTCGCCGCTGACCACCATGCCGTTGCGCACCACACCGGCCTTGATCATGCGGTCCAGGACCATCACCCCGGTGATCATGCCAGCACAGGCGTTCGACACATCGAAATGCCGTGCCGCGTTCGCGCCGATCGCATTGCCCAGCAGCTGCGCGAAAGACGGTGCGTAACAGAAGATGTCCTTGCCGTGGGTACGCGTGATGGAGGCCGAGATGACGATGTCCAGTTCGTCGGCCGCGTAGTCGGAGTGCGCTAGACAGTCCTCGATCGCCCGCAACGCCAGCTCGAAGGACGACTCATACCCGTCCGGATCGCAGTTGTAGACCCGCCGATTCTTGATCCCGGTGATGCGCTCGATATCCAACGACCTCGGCACGGCCAGCGCGGCGATCAGATCCTCGGTGGAACGGACGGTACTCGGTGCGTACGAGCCGATCGACTCGAAACGAGTTCGAAGCATGGTCCCCTGCTTTCTGCTGCAGACGGCGACGAAGGTTGTGTGGTGCCCGGCGACAACGGTGTCGTGGACTGCGAGACTGCTGCCGCTACCCGGTCAGCCCGGCCAAGGCCGCGCTGACGTCGCACAGCTGCTGTCCGACCGCGGCATCCTGCGCCAGGCGCGACGGAGTCTTGACGCGGTTGTTCTGGAAGTAGTGGCCGCTCACCGCCGCGACTTCAGGATCGGCGGCCAGGTAGCTGAGTGCCCGGCCGCCCTCGGCGGCCGTGATCATGAACAAGCGCTTGGCGACCGCGACGAAGGGCTGCCCGAACCAAGGCATCGAGTCCCAGATTCCGGTCGCCACCGCACCCGGGTGGAACGCATTGACCGCCACCCCGGTGCCCTCCAGGCGCCGCGCCAGCGCGCGGGCGTAGAGCACATTCGCCAGCTTGGAGCGGCTGTAGGCCTTCTCTCCCGAATATCCCTGCCGGAAGCCGAGATCCGCGAAATCCATGGTGGCACCGAAATGCATGACCGACGCGGTGAACACAATGCGCGACGGGGCGCTGCGCACCATCAAATCGGTGAGCAGTTCGGTGAGCAGGAAACCCCCGAGATGATTGACCGCGAACGTGGCTTCGATGCCATCCTCGGTTTCGATTCGAGTCTTGTGGTAACCGCCGGCGTTGTTGGCCAGCACATCGAGCCGGTCATACGCGGCCAGAACCGCTTTCGCCAGCTGCCGGACCGACGACTGCGAGGCGAAATCGCACTCCAGCGTGTCGACGTCCGCTGCCCCCGCGGACCGGACCAGCTCCGCCGTATCGGCGAGTTTCTCCGGATTCCGTCCGACCAAGACAAGCCGGTTCCCGTCCGCGGCCAGTTGCTGAGCGGATTCGAGACCGATACCCGATGTTGCCCCCGTGATCAGGATTGTCTTCATAGGCGACCACCCTGCCATAGAAGTTTCCTGGCGGATTGCTGACACGAGTCGCTTGGACCAGAATTCCCGATCGCACCCGAACGCGAGGCATAGGAACATAATTGGACGGCCGCTCAGGTCGGCGAAATGCGGCGCGCATCCTCCGGGCCGGTTGCCGAGCCGCGCGGCGGCTGATTGCGCGGGCGGTTCAGCGGGCGGAGGCGCTTTTGCCTCCACGCCGGCCGCTACGAGATCCAGCCGTTCCCGATCCCACAATCCGATGACAGCGCGATGATGGAGTTGAACCGACTGACGAGCATCGGAAGGATCGACCATGGACGGTCCGAGGCGCTGTCTGGTCGCGGTCCTCGTCCTATTGGGTGCCGTCGCCGGATGCGGGAGCCCCGAAGATATGCCGCCGCAGGGCCGGGGCGAGCTTGTGTCGACCACTCCCCTGCTCGGTCTGCCCGCCGAACAGACCGCGGCGCTGTTGAGCGACGGAGGGATCAATACTCCCGTCCGTAACGGTGTCGACGCGTTTCGCGTCGAGTACGGAACGATCACCCCGCAAGGCGAACCGACCACTGCCAGCGGGTTGGTGGTGCTGCCCCGCAGCGATTCTCGTCGATTGCGGGTGGTCAGCTACGGGCACGGGACGATGGTGCTGAAGAGTGACGCACCGTCCGTCGATACCCGCAACCTGCCCGACCGGCTCCGTACGGTGATGTTCGCGGCCGCGGGCTACGCGGCGGTCGCACCGGATTACTTGGGACTGGGCATCGGCCCGGGACGGCATCCGTACACCCATGCGCCGTCCGAAGTCAGTGCCTCCGCCGACCTGTTGCACGCTGCTGCCGCACTGGCCGCGCGGCACGGTCGCGAGTTCGATCCGAACGTGCTGGTGACCGGCTTCTCCCAGGGCGGTCACGCCGCGATGGCGTTGGGCAAGGCACTCCAGGCAGGCGCGGTCCCGAGCTTCGGAGTCGCCGCATTGGCCCCGGTCAGCGGCCCATACGACCTGCGTCACGTGCAGACGCGCGCGGCGCTCGACGGGCAGGTCACCCCGGGCGCGGCGGTCCTGTTCCTGGCCTACTGGATCACATCGATGAATCGGATCCACCACCTCTACGGCAATCCCGCCGAGGTCTTCCAGCAGCCCTACGCCGACCGGGTCGATCAGCTCTTCGACGGCACCAAGAACGAGATCACCATCGTGACCTCGTTGGCGATCACCCCGCTGCGATTGCTGACCCCTCGCTTCCTGGAGTTGGCCGCAAACCCGACCGGCGCCGCCGCGAGCGCGCTCGAAGACAGCGATGGCACTTGTGACTGGACTCCGCACGTGCCCGTCCACCTCTACGCCGCCACCGGTGACCACGCCGTCCCCTACTCCAACGCCGAGCACTGCCTCCGTGCCCTGCGCAGCGACGACGTCACGCTGCACAACCTGGGCGACGTGGACCACTCCGGCACCGCCAGGGTCGCCATTCCAGAGATTCTCCGCTGGTTCCAACAGCAATTCGCGCCCAGCTGACCGGCGCCGCCGCCCCTGGGTGCGACTCGAGGTCTACAGCCCCGACTCAACCTGCGTGTGCCGGGGCCGCGCGGTGGCGTCGGTCGCCCCGCGTACCAGGCCGTGTCCGGGGCGATTCTTGATCCGACGAAGCGCACCGATGGCTTCTGTCGAGGGAATCGGGCTGCAAGAGATCCGGAGATTTGACCAACCGCAACTCGCGAGCGTCCGCCTCACTGGGACGCTCGCGAGCCGATGGATTCGGCGCGGGGGTTAACTCGATGGCCTCGAGGTGGCACTCGTGGTGGTCGGCGCCACCGGTTCGGTTGTCGTTGTAGTCGGCGCCGTGGTCGTAGTGGGCGGCGCGACCGAAGACGAAGCCGGTGAGGTTGTCACCGGAGCCACCGTCACGCTCGGCGTCTGGGACGACGGCACCGATGTCGTCGGGACCGCGCTGGTCGATGCGCCGCTGACCTCGGCCTTCGTAGGGGCAGCGCTGGTGGTCGGTGACGCGCTCGTGTTCTTGGTCGGTTGGCTCGTCGGCGCCGCCGAGGATGTCGGTGCCACCGAGGATGTCGGTGCCACCGAGGATGTCGCGACCGCCTTGTACGCCGCGGCGAGGTCGGCCGGTTCCGGCTCGGCTGTCGTGTCGACGGGCTCGCCCGCCTGCGCCCGCTGCGCCAGGTGGGTCAGCCAGGCCGCCGCGTACTCGGCGGAGGTGAGCGGCTTGCCGTTGGCGGGATCAGCGTCATGCCAGTAGTCGAAGTGGTGACCACTGTGGTTCGGGCCCAGCGTGAGCTTGTACGGGTCGCTCATGATCACGGGGATCGTGTTCTGGTTCGTCAGGATGAGGCCGATGATCTCGTTCAGCACCTTCTGCGGCAGGTAGGCCAGCGGCGACATCTCGTTGGTCGCGATCGACTCCGCCGTCGCCGGAGCCTTCGGCTGCTCGCCCGGCTTGTACGCCGGATCCGACACCCTCAGCAGGACTTGGAGAAACGTCTCGTCGCTCTGCATCCAGTTCGGCTGCGACTGAATGTCCGCGAACGCCGCGAGGGCGATACGGCTGAGAACAACAGCGACGTCCTGCCCGGTCGCCGGGGTGAGCCCGTCCTTTTCGAGTGCGTCGACATTCAACTGCCTGCCCACGTTGACCACCAACTGCAGCAGGGAAATGTTCTCCGGCGCCGAGCAGGTGAGATCGCCATCAGAGCAGAACGACGCGATCTTGCCGTTCAGCGCACCGAAGTCACCGCTGGTCCCCGGGAGCGCACCCTGACCGGGTACGGGCTTCGCGCCGTTCTGGTACTGCTGGTCGAAGCCGTCGGGATTGCCGAACGGGTCCTCTGCGCCGGGGAACGGCCCGTCCCCCGCCGATCGACCCGAGTCGGCGAGGATGACGACACCGACGACATCGGCCGGATCCACGATCCCGTATCCGCCGTCCTGGCCGGGCTCCTGATGTCCGATCTTCATCGCGACGCGCCGGACGACGTCGGCGCCCTCGCTGTATCCGACGATGGAGAATTTGGTGTCGGGGCATGCCTGCGCGATCTCGCGCATCACCTGTTCGGTATTCGCGACACCGGTGGTGACGGCGTCTTCGTAGCTGGCCATATTCGCCGGGTACGCGATGTAGACAGCAGCATACGAGCCAGGATCGACCGCGCCGGCCGGCGCGTTGACCACCGGATCGACCCACTCGCTGCTGTGGTCACCGGACAGCGCGGCGGGCAACGCGTTGCCGTTGGCGTCGACAAGCAGCTTCGTTGTCCCCGCGACCGGAGTGTCCCCGCGACCGGCCACCGAGATGGTCACCATGTCGTGGCACTCCGTGACGGATGCCTTGAGTTGCGTGTCCTCGGTGTGCGGCGTCGATGTCAGTGCCAACGAGGCGGCGACGACCGCTGCCACCCCCAACACGGCCGGCGCGACAACAGCCGAAGCGATGCGATGTCGCGCGAAGAATTCGCGGAAAGCCACGTCCTATCCCCATTCCATCATCAATCAGCAGACGGACAGGCCCCCCGACGAAGCCATGTGCCACCAAGGACGTCGTGGTTGGGCAGGCGGGCGTTACCAGGGCAGATTGTTGATCTCGACAGCACGAGCGAACAGACCTTTCTGTCCGAGGCTTGTAGTTCGCCCACCCATTGCTCGCGTACAAGTTGAATTCGAAGTCAAGTTCAAGTAACGTGCCGCGCACCGACCGTGACCAGCGTCACATCGGCTTCGTCCCGCCAACTTGGAGATTAAATATGACTCCGAACACGGATTCCGGCACACCGGATCAAAAGAAATTACGGCGCCTCATGGCCGCTGCCCTGGTGGGAAGTTCGATCGAATGGTACGACTTCTTCATCTACGGAACGGCTGCTGCCCTGGTGTTCGGCAAGCTGTTCTTTCCCAATGCGTCACCGCTGGTAGGCACGTTGCTGTCGTTCAGCACATTCTGGGCCGGCTTCATTGCCCGACCGCTGGGCGGCCTGCTGTTCGGGCACGTCGGCGACACGTACGGCCGCAAGCCGGCACTGGTCTCCTGCCTGATCCTGGTCGCGGCGGCCACCTGTGCGATCGGCATGCTGCCGACCGCGGGCTCGATCGGGGTGGCCGCGCCGATATTGCTCGTTGCCTTGCGGTTCCTTCAGGGCATCGCCGTGGGTGGCCAGTGGGGCGGGGTCACCCTGCTTCTGACCGAAACCACCAAGCCGAACCGAAGAGGCCAAGCGGGCACCTTCGGCCAGATGGGCGTGCCGTTCGGCCTGCTGCTCGGCACGGGCGCGTTCCTTCTGGTCGGCGCACTCGTCGAGAAGGCCGACTTCCTGGCCTGGGGTTGGCGCATCCCGTTCCTGGCCAGCGCCATCCTGTTCTTGGTGGTCTTGTTCATCCAACTCCGCATCGAGGACTCGCCTGAATTCCGCCGGCTCCAGAAGCGTGCCGACGATGCCTCGGACACGATCGCGCAGGCGCCGATTATCGAAGTGCTGAAGAAGCATTCGAAGAAGGTTCTGCTCGGCGCAGGCCTGCTGTTCGGAACGAACGCCGTCTTCTACATCAGCATCGCGGGTGTTCTCGACTACGGTGTCCGGGAACTCGGGCTGGGCCGAAACGGCTTGCTGGCGGTCTCCCTGTTCTCCTCCGCCGTCAGCGTGCCCGTCATCTATCTGTCCGGTTCGTGGTCCGACCGCGTGGGGCGCCGTCCCTTGATGCTCGCCGGCGCGGCGGTCATGGCACTCTGGGCATTCCCCTTCTTCTGGCTGGTGAACACCGGCTCACTCGCTGCGATTCTGATCGCGACCACGGTCGGTAGCGGCATCGGCTCCGGACTGGTGTACGGCCCGCTAGCGGCGTACCTCGGTGAACTATTCGAGCCCCGAATCCGCTATTCGGGCATAACGCTGGCCTACCAGCTGGCCGCGATCCTGGTCAGTGGTGGCACACCCTTCCTCATGGCCTCGCTGCTGGCGGCGACGGGATCGACCGCCTCGGTCTCCGCTTTCATGATGATCATGGCGCTGTGCACGCTCGGCAGCGCCTGGGTCCTACCGGAAACCGTTTCGCGCGAGCAGCCCGTGACGACCGGCGGGCATGCCTCCGCATCCGTCACATCCTGACCGATCTCGAACGAGCCGGCGATGTCCTGTGACATCGCCGGCTCCCTATGTTGTCGGTGTTCCGGCCAGATGCGCAGGCGCCGCGGCCACCGAACGCCACGCGCGCAGGTGAGAGACTATGCGAGTGACCGATGCCGAGGACCGCCCACGCGCGGACGAAACCCGTGCCCGACTACTCGAGGCCGCCGCGATCGCCTTCGCGCAACGAGGCTTCCACGGGTCGACGACGCGCGATATCACTTCGCTCGCAGGTTTGAGCACCGCGGCCATCTACGTGCACCACCGTTCCAAGGAAGAACTGCTCTATCAGATCTCGAAAACCGGTCATCAGGCCACGCTGGATCTCGTGCGTGCCGCCGTCGGCTCGGCCGACGACCCGATCGGTCAATTGATCGCGGTCATGTACGACTTCGCTGAACACCACGCCAAGGCCCATGTCATCGCCCGCGTCGTGAACTACGAGATCGCCGCCCTCGACGCGCCGCATCAGCAGGAGATCAAAGATCTGCGCCGCGACATCCACAGCGAGCTCCGTACCCTTATCGCACGTGGTACCGAGACCGGCGTCTTCGATACGGCGGATCCGCATATGGCCGCTACGGCCCTCTTGTCACTCGGCGTCGATATCGCTCGCTGGTATCACGAGGACGGCTCCTGGTCTCCCGAGAACATCGCGAACTTCTACGCAGACCTTGCCCTGCGCATCGTCGGCGCACGTCGACCGAGTGAGTCGACTTCCCCCTAGGAACGGGTCCTACCAAAACAACATCGCGGCGCAGAAGACGGGCTTGGCCCGCCATTCTGCACCGCGATGTCGTCAGTACGAACTCGCCCCACGGTCGGCCCGTGGGCGCCCTCGTCACAGAGCGAGTACGAGCTTTCCCGTGTTCGCTCCCGTGAACAGCATGTCGAGCGTCTCGGCGAACCGCGGGATCCCGCCCTCGACGATGTGCTCCATGCTCTTGATGCGGCCGTCGGCCAGCCACTCGGAAATCTCGCTGATCGCCTCACCGTATCGATCGGCATAGTCGAACACCACGAACCCTGTCATTGATGCCCGGAAGACCAGCAGCGACATGTACCGGGAAGGCCCTGGCGGCAGCTTGTCCGCGTTGTACGCCGATATCGCACCGCAGATCACCACCCGGGCGCCGCGCCGGAGATTGGCGAGCGCGGCATCGAGAATGTCCCCGCCGACATTGTCGAAGTACACGTCGATCCCCTCGGGGGCGACTTCGCGCAGCCGTCGCATGACGTCCTCGTTGCGGTAGTCGATCGCCGCGTCGAACCCGAGCTCTTCGGTCAGCACACGGCATTTCTCCGCGCCGCCCGCGATGCCGATCACCGTCGCACCCTTGGCCTTCGCGATCTGGCCCGCGACGCTGCCGACCGCACCGGCCGCCGCTGACACCACGACAGTGTCCCCGCTGCGCAGCTTGCCGACCTCGAGCAGGCCGAAATACGCGGTCATCCCAGGCATTCCGAGGGTGCTGAGCCAGGTCGGCCCCGCTGCGACGCCGAGATCCACCCGCTGCACATTCCGGCCGTCGCTGATCGCGTACTCGGTCACTCCGAACGTGCCGCTCACGGTGTCCCCGACCGCGAAGTCCGGATGCGCGGACTCGACAACGGTCGCGATGTCCAGTGATCGCATGACCTCTCCGATGCCCACCGGCGGCACATACGAACGCACATCGTTCAACCAGCCACGCATGGCCGGGTCGAGCGAGATGTAGTCGATCTTCACCAGAATCTGGCCGGCCGTGATGGCGGGCAGCTCCTCGGTCGTGAGACTCCAGGTGTCCGCGTCGATTTTCCCGGAGGGCCTTTTGGCGAGCCGCACCTGTTGGGTCTTTGTCACGTGTTTCCTCTCGTTGCCAGTGGTCACGCGCTCCGGCCCCAAGAGGGATCCCGGCGGCGCAATTCCATCTGTGCGATCGTGCGCTTGTGCACCTCGTCGGGGCCGTCGGCCAGACGCAAAGTCCGTTGGAGGGCATACATGTTCGCCAACGGGAAATCGTCGGAAACGCCACCGCCGCCGTGCACCTGTATCGCCCGGTCGATCACCTTCAGGGCGGCCTGAGGTGCCGCCACCTTGATCGCCGCAATCTCGATGCGCGCGTTGCGATTTCCCACCGTGTCCATGAGGTATGCCGCCTTCAGGGTCAGCAGGCGGGCCATTTCGATCTCGATGCGCGACTCGGCGATCCAGTCCTGGATATTGGCGCGGTTGGCCACCGGCTCGCCGAATGTCGTTCGCGCCTGCGCGCGATCGATCATCAGATCCAGCGCGCGTTCGGCCATTCCGATCGACCGCATGCAGTGGTGGATCCGGCCGGGTCCCAGCCGTGCCTGGCTGATCATGAACCCGTCACCCTCGCCGGCCAGCAGTGCCGTTCGCGGCACCCGGACATTCTCGAACAGGACCTCGGCGTGCCCTTCCCTGTCCTGGTAGCCGAATACCGGAAGGTTGCGCAGGACGGTGACCCCGGGCGTGTCGATCGGGACGACCATCATGCTCTGCTGGCGATGCGGTGGCGCCGCGGGATCGGTTTTGCCCATCACGATCAGCACCTTGCAGTTCTTGTGCAGGGCGTTGGAAGTCCACCATTTCCTGCCGTTGAGGACGTACTCGTCCCCGTCTCGCTCCATCCGCAACTGGATATTGGTGGCGTCGGAACTGGCGACGTCCGGCTCGGTCATCCCGAACGCCGACGCGATCGTGCCGTCCAGCAGCGGCTGGAGCCACGTCTCCTTGTGTTCGGCAGTGCCGAAAAGGGTGAGCACTTCCATGTTGCCGGTATCCGGGGCATTGCAGTTGGTGGCTTCGGGAGCCAGGTGCACGCTGCGGCCCATGATTTCGGCCAGCGGCGCGTATTCCAGGTTGGTCAGGCCCGGCCCCCACTCCGGATGTGGGTGAAACAGATTCCACAGACCGCGCTTCCTCGCCTCGGTCTTGAGCTCCTCCAGAATCGGCGGGTGGAAATGCGGATCACCGGATTCCTGCATCTGCGCTTCGTAGACCGGCTCGGCGGGGTAGACGTGCTCGTCCATGAAGGCGAGCAGGTCTTCCTGGTATTTGCGGCCTTTATCGGAAAGCTCGAACATCGGGCTCCTTCGCTCAATGATGGGTTGCGCACTGATGCGGCGGTGGCATTGCGGATGACCTCATTGCGATGCCTCCTCGCCGCAGGACTCGCCGGACAGGCTGATCACGGCTGCCTCGATGAGGTCGGGGTACCCGTACAGCACGTCGTCGGACAGGCGACGCCGATCATCCGAGCCCTCCCTCTTGGTCTAGCCGGTACTCGCACCATAATTGAAACTGGCGTCAACTTCAATTCTGGGACTTGTCCCCACTCATCGAAGCGGATCGGGCGTCACATCGTCGCGGACCGCGTGGTCGCTTGTCAGCGATAGTCCTCCGACAGATACGCGATTCCGGCCTGTAGGAGCGGTTCGACGGCATCTCCCAGGTGCTCGAAGCCAGGCCCCACGGTCTTGCCGTGGATGTGGCGGTAATGGATGCCCTCACTGATCACGGCGAGCTTGAACGCGGCAAGTCCGAGGTAGAACCCGATCCGGCTCAAGTCGCGGTGGCTTCGCTGCGCGTACCGCTCCAGCAACTCGGATTCACCAAGGAATCCCGGTGCCGACGCGACATCGGTGACCACGGGAATGCCCAGCTCGCCGGAACGCAAGTAGACCATGAGCAACGCGACATCGGTCAGCGGATCGCCGATGGTCGCCATCTCCCAGTCGATGACAGCGGCCACTCGGTCGCGTGAGTCGACGAGAATATTGTCGAGCCGGTAATCGCCGTGCACGATCCCGGTGGGCGATTGCTCCGGTTGGTTCCGGGCAAGCAGATCATGCAGTTTCGCCGCCGAGGGAAGGTCTCGGCTTCGTGACGCGTCCAACTGATTCTTCCAACGCCGGACCTGCCGTTCGAGGAAGCCCTCCGGGCGGCCGAAATCGCCGAGTCCGACGGCGGCGGGGTCGACCGCGTGGAGAGCGGCAAGGGTGTCGATCAGTCCGGTCGCGATCACCCGGGTCCGGTCCACGCCCAGGGCCGCCAGTTCGTCCGACGAGCGGTACGGCGTGCCGACGACGTGTTCCATGACGTAGAACGGCGCACCGATGACCTCTGCGTCCGCGCACAGGGCGTAGGTGATAGGGACCGGGACATCGGTGTCGGCCAGCGCGTTCATGACGCGGTATTCCCGCCCCATGTCGTGCGCGGTCGCCAGCACATGGCCGAGCGGCGGACGCCGCACGATCCAGTTCGATGTCCCGTCGGTGACCTCGTAGGTCAGATTCGATTTACCGCCTGCGATCAGTCGCCCGTCCAGCGGGCCCGCGACCAGGCCCGGGGAGGCGTCGGCGAGCCATGCTGCCAGGCGATGCAGGTCGAGACCGGGTAGGTCCGAAGAGTCCTGCTCCGTGGGCATCAGGGCACCAACACCGCGACGGAGTCGGCTACGCAGGCAGGCTTGTCCGAGCCTTCGATCTCGATCGTCACCCGGGAAACCGCCCGCCAGCCCGCAGCGCCCGCGGTCAACGAGAGCAACTCTACTCCGGCCCGGATCCGGGATCCGACCGGCACCGGTGCGGGGAAGCGCACCTTGTCGGTGCCGTAGTTGACGCCCATGGACATGCCTTGCACGGTGTAGACCTGGTGGGTCAGCATCGGCAGCAGCGACAGCGTGAGGAACCCGTGCGCGACGGTCGTGCCGAACGGTCCCGCGGCGGCCTTCTCCGGGTCCACGTGGATCCACTGGTGATCGCCTGTCGCTTCGGCGAACTGGTCGATCTGCTCTTGTGTGACCGTGTGCCAGCCGCTGAATCCGAGGTGGGTACCGACTGCGGCCTCCAGCTCGGTCAGGCCCTGGAATACTCGCATTGCTTCTGTTCCTTCCGTATCAGTTCCGCGGTCCGCCCGCGACGTAGATCACCTGGCCGGACACGAATCCCGCACCTTCGCTGACCAAGAACGAGACGGCGTGTGCGATGTCGTCAGGGGTGCCGGTCCGGGCGACCGGAGTCTGAGCCGCGATTGCCTTGGTGAACTCCTCGAAGGGGATTCCCATACGCTCCGCGGTCGCAACGGTCATCTCCGTTTCGATGAAACCGGGGGCAATGGCGTTCGCGGTGACCCCGTACTTGCCCAACTCGATCGCGAGGGTCTTGGTGAATCCCTGCAGCCCGGCCTTGGCCGCGGCGTAGTTCGCCTGACCGCGGTTGCCCAGCGCCGATGTGCTGGAGAGGTTGACGATACGTCCCCACTTCTGGCCGATCATGTGCGCTTGCGCGGCGCGGGCCAGCAGGAACGAACCGCGCAGGTGAACGTTCATGACCGCGTCCCAGTCCTCGACGCTCATCTTGAACAGCAGATTGTCGCGGGTGATCCCGGCGTTGTTGACCAGCACGGTGGGCGGGCCGAGTTCGGCGGCGACGCGCTCGACCGCCTGGGTCACCGCAGCTTCGTCGGCAACATCGACACCGACCGCGAGCGCGCGGCCATCCGCCGATTCGATCTGTTCGACGACTGTCTTGCAGGCGGTTTCGTCGAGATCGAGCACCGCCACTGCCATGCCGTCGCGCGCGAGGCGGCGGGCCACGGCGGCTCCGATACCTCGTGCCGCGCCGGTGACGATGGCGATCCGCTGAGTCTCATTGTTCATCGTGTGCTCCTCGAGGAGGGTGGTTCAGGTGGAAGCAGGCTTACGGGGTGTAGACGACGCGCCCGACGGTCTTGCCGTCGGCGAGTCGCTGGACTCCGTCGGCGATCTGGTCCAGTGGCAGTCGTTCGCTCACCAAGGGCCGGATCAGCCCCTCGGCGGCGAGCGTGGTCAGTGCCTGATGACATTCGGACACCGAAGCCGGGTCGTAGGTGTTGTACAGCCCCCAGTGCAGGCCGACGATCGAATAGTTCTTCACCAGCGCGTGGTTCAGTGCGGCGGTTTGAATGTCGCCGCCGGCGAATCCGACGACCACGATCCGGCCTTCGAAAGCGATGCATTTCGTGGAGCGCTGATACACCTCACCGCCGACCGGGTCGTAGATCACGTCGGCGCCGCGGCCGTTGGTGAGATCCTTCACGACCTCGACGAAATCGTCCCGGTGCCGGTCGATGACCACGTCGGCACCCAATTCTTCGGCATAGGAGGCCTTCTCAGCTCCACCGACGACACCGATCACGCGGGCACCCGCGGCCTTGCCCAGTTGAACGGCCGCGCTGCCGACGCCACCGGCGGCAGCATGTACCAGCAGGGTCTCTCCGGCCTTCAGTCCGGCGCGCCGATGCAAGCCGAACCACCCGGTCTGATAGCCGATGAACAGCGAAGCCGCCTCGGCATCGTCCAACGACAGCGGCGCCGGGAAGGTCTGGGCCGCATCCATGAGCGCGAATTCCGCGAAACCACCATGCGGCAGCACCGCACCCCCGAGTACGCGCTCACCGACGGCGATCTCGGCCACCTCGGCGCCGACCGCGACCACTTCGCCACACAATTCGACACCGGGCGTGAACGGCAGCGGTGGCTTCACCTGGTAGAGGCCACGACACATCAACACATCGGGAAAGTTCGCCGCCGCACCAACGACCCGCACGACAACCTGCCGCGGGCCGGGTTCCGGGCGCTGCACGTCTTCCAGCCGCAGCGCCGCGCTCGGCTCGCCCAGCTCATGTACCCGCCATGCCTTCATCGACGTCATGTCACACCCCACCGGTCAGGGTGATGCCACCATCGACGACCAGCAGCTGGCCGGTCAGCCAGCTCGCGTCCTCGGACAGCAGGAACGCGACCACACTGCCGATGTCCTCGGGCACGCCGAGCCGCTTCAGCGGATAGGCCGCGGCGATCTCGTCCTCCCTGCCTTCGTAGAGAGCGGTGGCGAACTTCGTCTTCACCACCGCCGGAGCCACGGCATTGACCCGCAGGTTCGGGCCGAGTTCGACCGCGAGTTCCTGGGTGATGTGCGTGAGCATCGCCTTGCTCGAACCGTAGAATCCGATACCCGGGGCGGGCTTGAGACCGGCGACCGACGATACGTTCACGACCGCGCCACCGTAGTCCTTCATCCACGCCCGGTAGGTCTGCTGCACCCACGACAGCGCGGCCAGGCAGTTGACCTCCACGATCTTGCGAGCGGCGTCGAGGTCCAGCTCGATCATCGGGCCGAAAGCCGGGTTGATACCGGTGTTGTTGACCAGGAGGTGGGCGCCGCCGAAGGTATCGATCGCACGCGCGACGGTCTCGGCCTGATGGGCGACGTCGTCCGCGCGGCCGGCCACCGCCAGCGCCCGCTCCGGGCCGCCGAGCGCCTCGACCGCTTCATCCAGGGCCTCCTGCTTGCGGGCGGTGATCACGACGTTCGCGCCTTCGTCGACCAGCCGCCGCGCGATGCCGAGACCTATGCCCCGGCTGGCGCCGGTGACAATCGCGGTCTTGCCTTCGAACCTCTTCATCGGTGAATCCTTTCGAGCGCCATGGCCATGCAATGGCTGCCACCTCCGCGCAACTTACTGAGCGCTTATTTAGCCACCGACACCATGCTGGATCGGCTACGTAGTGGTCAAGGCCACCACTGATTCGGTTCGTATGAGGTGAGTCACATCGCCGTGGAACGCCTACTTCGACGGCGCAGCCGTCATCGCGACAGCCGCCGCTGCCTATGCGCGGTGCAGGTAGGTCCGTGGTAGCAGCGGCCGCTCGGTACGCCGTCTCCGGCGAGTTCGGCACGGACAGTGCGGTCCCACCCGCAGGCTCAGGCGGCGGTCTCGTCGAGTTTCAGCGCATTCGCCCATAGCCGCGTGGCCGTTCGAACGAGCTCGTCGAGCGAGACTTCCTCTTCGAGGGCGAACGCGTAGTACGCCATCCGCCCGACCATGCCCGACAGTGCGCGTGCCGCGAAATACGGATCGAGCTCACGGTCGGCGAGGCCGCGTTCCTGCAGATCCCTGATCGAGCGAGCGTTGCGGTCGGCAAAGGCGCGCCCGCGCAGGCGGCGCATTTCGCGAAACTTCGGATCGATCGCGGCCACCTGATCAAGGATCAGCATCAACTTCGCGTTGCGCTTGTACGCCTCGAAGTAGGCGCGGTTGCTCGCCTCGATCACCGCCACCGGAGACGCCTCGTCGGCGTCCAGGCGCGGCATTCCCGGATGCAGCATGTCGTCCTGGGATGCTTCGAGCACCGCCTGGAGGATCTCTTCTTTGCTCGAGAAATACGTATAGAAGCTACCCGTGGAGCATTTCGCCTCGGCTGTGATATCCGACAGCCGCGCGTCGAGGTAGCCGTCGCGTTCGAATACCGCTCGGGCAGCCGCCACCAGCGCCGCCCGGGTTCGAAGACCGCGGGCAGTGAGCGGAGGTTCCCGGAGGACGGAGGTATCGACAAGCGAGGGGATCTCGCTCAATGTCGCTTCGTTGTCGACCGTCCTGGCCATCCATACCCTCCCTGTTTGCTCTGGATGCTCGGAGTGATCGTCGCACACGCGTCGTCGATCTGCATTCAGCTCCGAGACGCTGGCGACCACCGGGCCGAGACCACTTCCCGGCATGCTCGAACATGGGTTCGCAACCATATCGACGGTAGTCGAATATGACTCCAGCTTCAAATTTCGCGATCGCCCTGCCCGGCCGGAGTTGGAACCGGCCGGGCAGGACAATCGCCTCACCGAATCGACGACGTGCGACTCGGCATCACTTTGCCGGAGCCGGAGCCGGAGCCGGCATCGGCTGGTTGATCGTCGTGAAGTACTGGACAGCCGCCATGATCGCGACCGGAGCCGTGATGAGCAGCTGGCCCGCTACTGCCCCGAGCGGACCGACGGCCATGATGCCACCCAAGCATCCGATGGCGGCTGCCGGAATGAAGGCTCCGAACAAGCCGATGATCGCGGCGGAAGCGATGGTTGCCCCGGCGATGCCACCCAGCACGCAGCCGACCGCCGCGCCGCCGATGCCACCAACAGCGGTGCCGATCGTCGCGCCCATGAGGATCGTGGAGGACAAGCGCGCCCAGGCGGCTTGTTCCCGGTCGTACTGGGTCCTCCAGGGAGCCTGGTCCTCGTAGGGCAGCGCCACCGGCTTGTAGGCCGCGTGCTCGAGATCGAACTGCGGCGTCAAGGTAGCAGAGCGGCCCTGGACATCGGCGGCGATCGGGAAGACGAAATCGTCCACCCGGAAGGACAGTTCCGAACCGGCCAGGACCATTCCGCCGAGCGCTTTGATCTTCAATGCGCCATCTTCGACGGCGAGCGAGCCGGCCTCGAGATCGATCACCGTCGATCGCTCTCCGACAGATACCTTGTACCCCACGGCACCAGCCTGGTCCGGTGCGGCCGATGCCGTCCCGGCTGTCACGCCGAGCGCGGAGACGAGCAGCGTCGCTGCTGCAATCGATTTCCTCATCTCTTTCCTTCTTCTAGGTGCCTCGAACCTCACGTTCGAGAGATTTCGGATACGCGACCGAGGAACTTCACGAGCGCGTCGTTGACCACCTCGGGTCGCTCCTGCTGAATCCAATGCCCGGCGCCCGCCACCACGATGTGCCCTCGCAGGTCTGTGAGCAGCGATTCCAAGGCGTCAGTCGGCATGAATCGGCGAACCGGATCGTCGGAGCCGGTCACAAAGAGTGCGGGCTGGGTGATGACGTGGCCGTCGAACGGAGCCGTGAGGGCCCAATTCCGGTCGATATTCCGGTAGTAATTGAGTCCTCCGCTGAAGCCTGTTCGCTCGAACGCGTCGATGAACACCTGTAGTTCGTCCTCCGGCAACCACGGGCGGCTCGGTAGCTCTCCGCTGGGCCGCTGTGCCATGGACTCCGGCGAGAGCGCTTCGTCATTCAAGAGAGTCCATCGCACGTCCTGCGCAAGCACGGAGTCGGCGACACCTGGCTTCTGAAACCAGGACATGTAAAACGAATCTCCCAACCGAGAACGGAGAATGGTCAGTGGTGGTACCGGTGCGCGCGGTGCCGGCGGAACGCTCAGGCCGGCTACGGCCCGCACCCGGTCGGGATGTGCCAGTGCCATTTGCCAGACCACCGCGGCACCCCAGTCGTGTCCGACAAATACCGCATCGTCTACTTCGAGGGCGTTCAGCAATCCGACCAGATCGCCGCAGATGGTCAGCACGTCGTAGTCCTCGATCGCGGAAGGTCGCGAGCTACCTCCGTAACCGCGCATATCCGGGGCGACAACGCGATACCCCGCCTCTGCGAGCGCGAAAACCTGATGGCGCCAAGAGAAAGCCAGTTCGGGAAACCCGTGGCAGAGGACTACCACCGGTCCCTTCCCGTGCCTGACAACCCGCAGTTCGATCCCGTTGGTCGCGATTGAACGAGATTCGAGGGCTTCCCACGCTGCGATATCGACTTTCATCCGTATTTCCTTTGCCAAGTCTCGGCACATCGGTCACTGGGCTCGCGTGTGCCGTGCGACCAGCTCGGCCGGGAAACCCAGATCAGCGTTCACAACCGCCTTCGTCAGGGGCAGGGCCAGCTCGCGCAGACGCGAACAGCCCTCCTCGCCGAGTTCTTCGTATGGGTACACGGCGAGCTCGTCGGTCCGGAGTTCGATCGATTGCCTGCGCCGGCCCCCCTCCGCGCTGAGGGCGAGGCCGGGGCCATCGAGAAGCCAACCGCGAGAACGCAACCGCTCGACTCCCGCAGCCCACTCCTGTTCACTCCAGTACCGGCTCACGCGTAGGACTTCCGCGCCGATGATCCCGGTCGCGCTGTGTGTGATCAGCGCTTCCAGGCCGTCGAGACCTTCGGTGAGCAATAGCGCGACGTGGCCATCTCCGCGGAATTCACGCAGCAAAGTCTGCGCGTGCCACAGGACCATGTGTGGAGCGCTCGGCCAAGGCAGCTCCGCGTGTCCGGCGAAGAGCGGACGTCCTTGGGGCCGCTCGCATGCGCGTTCCGCGGCACGGCGCGCAAGATCGGCAGCCTCCCGAACCGCTCCGCTGTCGACGTCCTCACCCCATGCTCGGCGCAGCGAGCGGTCGACGGCCTCGTACCTCGCTTCGAGAACATCAGCCGGGCTAGCGATTTGCCAGGCCGCGGGCAGCGCCGAATGGACGGCCACAGGATTGAAGTTGAAGAACGTCGCGATCGTGACTTCCGCAGGGACCGGGCCCATCGGCGCCGAACGCGGCGCGAAGTATGTCATGCCACGCTGTTTCAAGCCGATTTCGGCATAGCACTCCGGCCCGTACGGGCTGAAATAGATCATCCCGTGAATCGGTTCGAGAGCGCGGAAGGTGTGCCGGGCGGTCTCCGACGAAACCCTGGGCATGGTCGCTCCTTCGAAATTCCACTCGGTGACAAGCGCCTGGTTCGTAGCCCCTGCCACGGCCGGAGGGAGGCCGCGCGCCGGATCGGTATTGATCGCGATCTGTGACGCCATGCGGCTCCCTCGAGTCGTGATGTCATGCTTCGGATTCGGGCTCTGACCGAGGTCGGGGGTATTCGGCGAGCCGTGATTGAAGCTGAACTCAACCTCAAATTGTGACGTACGTCAAGTCTTGATACCGAACTCGATTTCACTTACGGTTCCGTGGCCGCCGTCACATAGGCGATCGAGCGGACACAGGCAAGCCGGCGAGGTGAGGAGTGGATATGGCTGGCCGCCGATGCCGGCGGACCATGGCGATAGCGCGAGGTCACCTCCGGCGTCGACGGCCGAGACCCCGTCGACCAGCGCCGTGCTCGCGGCCGCAGGCGGTCCCGCCGTCGCGCACCCGCACTCACCACGCCGACGAGGCTGCCCGCAGCGTGGGTTGCGCGTACTCCAGTACGCAGCCCACCATCCAGCGTGGCAGCAGCGGCGACGCGGTCCGCCAGGCCCAATGCCTGCTCGGCGTCACAGTCGACGGCTCGTTCGGCCCCGAAACCGAATCCGCCGTGCTGAGCGTCCAGGCGGCCTTCGGCCTGGCGACGGACGGCATCGTCGGCCCACAGACCTGGGCGGCGTTGTACGCGCTCTGACTACCGCTCCACCCGCCCGGCTCGTCTCGGTATCACTGGCCGGGACGAGCCGAAGTCGGCCGCCACGCGGTGCGGCCGCACGGGGCACGCCCCGGCCGCTGCCCCAGAGCGGTCTACTGCTCGAGTAGCCGCAGTATCTTCGCTGTGCCTTCTGTAGGACGCATTGTGGCAAGCTCCCTGGGGGTCTTCCCGGCCCAGCGGTCTGCCTGCGGCCCCATCCGAACGTCGACCCGTGCTCCGGCCTGCAATAGGACTTGGACGCACTCGGGCGAGCCCCGGTACGCTGCCGCGCACAGCGGCGGCGACTCAGCCGGCAGATCCGGGTTCATGCCATGGTCGAGCAGTAGCCGCACCGTCTCGGCATGGCCCTTGTCCGCAGCCCTCGAAAGAGCTCTCGGCTCCGCTTCGATGCCCTGGGCCAGCAGGTAAGCGATAATCTCGGTTCTGCCCCACTCCGCGGCCCAACCGAAAAGAGTGCCTACCGGCGTAGTGACACTCGCCAGGTCGACACCAGCTTCGTGAGCACGTCGCACCTCGTCGGCATCGCGACGTATGCAAGCCAGGACGAGATCGAACTCTTCTGCACCGAGCACCACATCAGTATGCGCTCCCCCGCTTTCGATCAGCGCTTCGTCACCTTGGCCTGCAATTTCGACACCGGTGCCGCCACCCTGATTACCCTGCAAACCATTCTGGACACGGCACTAGCTCGAGCGGAATCCGCGCGGCCGGCCGTTGTCCCCGATTTCCCCGTGCTGGGGTGAGATGGGAGCTCGTCGAGCGGGCGGGTCGATGCTCAACGCTGTCGGGTGCTGCCGCAGTACCGATCAATGCAGGGCTCGATAATGAGCATCCCCACCCATTTCCTGCGCCGCATACTCGGTTAATCAAAAGTTGCTACAAAACATTCGATCCGCAGTCCCGTCGAATTCGACTTTTCTTGTTCAAGTCGCGTTCACGAGAGGTACAACCGCGGCGTACAGACTCCTGGCTTTCGTGTTTCCGAACAAGATGGAGTAATCGTGGAAATCCTCACCGTTCTCGCCGACCTCTTGACAACCGTGTTGCAAGCCGGAAGCGGCAGCGCGAGCTGACCGTATGGGGGGCCGGGGGCGCAACTTACCCGGCCCCATACTGCTGACACGTCCCGGACACTCTGCGGTGTCAACCGGCTCGGGCTCCACTCGTCTGGGTATCGTCCTCCTCGCCGCGCATCGCATAGTCGCGTTCGAGGAAGTCGCGGTGCGCCCGTAGCGTCGAGTCCAGCAATTCCCGCCAGGTGCGGCGATCGATGCGAGTGTCGCTGTCCAGCGACGACAACGAGGCAGGACGCAGTTTGTCGGTGTGGTCGACGATGAAGGTCAGCTTGCGGCGCGGGAATTGGGCGCCGATGCGCGGATTCTCGTTCAGGAAGGTGTCCAGGGCGTAGAGGTAGTTGATCGCGCGGTTGTACTCCTCGTCGGTGAGGTGGTAGTCCATGCGCTTGATCTCGACGATCCACAGCTCACCGGAATCGTGCAACAACACGAAATCCGGTTCGCGCCTCTCGCTGCCGATCGTCGTCGTCACCAGCCGCACACCGAATTGCTGCGCATACCACCGACATGGGCGGGATCTTCCAGTGCGGCTCGGTCCTTCTGCGCGACGAGGATACGTGCGTCGTCGATCACCGAATCACGGAACAACTTGTCCCCGGGTGCGATCGCCTCCACGGTCTCGTGGACGCGGGACTTCTCCACGAACTCCTCCCACACCCGCCGCCGAATCGACCGCTCGCCCATTCGGCCGATCTCCTTGATCAGATCGCGGCCCTACACGGCCAGCGCTTCACCTCGGGGCGAGCTCCACATGATGTCCTGGCGATCGGATCGGACCAGATCCTCTTCGTCGTCGAGCCAGTCGACATGGATGGCGCCGACCAGGTACGAGCGCAATTTGAATTCACCGGGCGCTTCTGCTCGCGTGACTAATCCGAGCCCATCCGCATCCGGCGGTCGGAACCGACCATCAGATAGTGCTCGTTCACCTCCGCTGCGGTCATACCGTGGCCGTTGTCGGTGACCGCGATCTCGTACTGCGGTTCCTCCGCGGCACGAACCGTGCCCGCCAACGTCACACCCCACGGAAGCGATACCTCCACCAGCGTGGCATCGGCGTCGTAGGAATTGGCGATCAATTCGGCGAGCACCGCCGAAACCCGGTCGTAGAGTTTTATTCCGAGCTTGTCGATGGCCAACCGGCTGATCCGCATCCGATACTTGTGATCGTCCGGATCGTGCCCCCGATCACCAACCTCATTGCGCGTGTCCATGGTCGGGCCCCAATCACCCCTCCGGCAGCCGCTTTTCAGCTACCCCATAACCCGATCAAACTCCGCGACGTTGACAACGGCCCGAACAGTCGAGGGCCAAGCTGTAACGGCATGGTCCCGAACCTGACACGCCGATGGCGGATGGCAACACGCCGGTCTCGATGCACGGGTGGATCGAGTTGCGGCCGAACGCGATCGGATCGACCCGCGCTATTTTGCGAGCCTTCCCCAATTCGGCTTCGCCATTGCGTACGATAGCCGTGCCCGGTGGACGTGGCGGCGTTCGCTCGGCAACGGGGAAGTGGCCCGCCCGGCACCACCGGGCGGGCCACACATTTCTCGGACCAGGCCGGGCGAAGGACCTCACACACCGAACCGCGGAGTATGCCTGGTGCCCGGAACAGTCGTTTCCCAGGTCAAGGACGACGAATGGGCATCGGCGCGTTGGCGGCCCAGGTCTGGCGTGCCGCCCAGTCCCGCAGCGTGGTGGCGCCGGTCGTCACCACCGAGGGGTCCGGTTGCGGAGGCGGGGGCGTTCCCGGGGGCGGTGGCGTGTATGCCGCGGCGATCCCCTCGGCAGCCTCGGCTCCCAGGTGTGTGGCCAGCATCTCCTGGTAGCCAGCGGGCGTTATGGCGTTCCACCGCACGGGGTGCCCCAGGGCCGCAGTGAGCTCGGCGGCTACCTGGTCTCCGGTCAGGGCCTGCGGACCGGTCACGATCTGGAAGGGCGGAGGAGCAGTCGCGGTGATCAGGGCGGCGACGGCGGCCCCTAGGTCATCCAGCGCGACCCACGGGACGGGCAGATCGCTCGGAAGCGGGTAGGCGACCTCCCCGGCACCGACCAGTGCGGCGGACCAGGGCGCGGCGAGGTTCTCCATATACGTCTGGGCGGGCCCGACCACGGTGGCGACCTCGACGCTGTGGGGCAGCTCGGCCGACATCAGCACGCGGGCATCAACGAAGGGCACCCCGACTGGCGCGGGCGGCAGCATCGTGCCCGGATTGAAGACCGCTCGCCGCACACCCGCCTCCCGGAGCCCGGCCAGCACCGCCTCGGCCTGCTGGACAGCCAAGTCGGCGGCGAAGACCAGCGGCAACTGGACGATCACGGCGTCGGCGCCGGAGTACGCCGCGGCGAGCGATCCAGGGTCGAGTAGCTCCGCTCGGACCGGCTCGGCGTCGGGGTGCAGCCGGGAGTCGGGGACACGGCGGACGATGCCCCGCACGCGGTGTCCCGCGCTCAGGAGGCCACGGACGATAGCGGCTCCTTGTTCGCCCGTCGCGCCATGGACTATCACGGTTTGTTTCTTCATGCCTGCGACGTTAGTTTTCAATGTGAACTAATACCCAGAATGTAATATAGTGTCCGAATGGAAACTATTGCGAATGTGCAGGTCGAGCGGCTGCTCGATTGCTCACCGCACGCGTGCGGCGTCGAGCGCACACTGAAGGTCCTCGACGGGAAGTGGACGACGCTGATCGTCCGAGAGCTGCTCTCCGGTCCGAAACGCTTCGGCGACCTGCGTACCGGCCTGGGCTCCCCCAGCGCCAAGACCCTCACCGATCGTCTCCGAGCCCTGGAACACCAGCGGATACTTACCCGCACCGTGCATGCCGAAGTGCCGCCCCGCGTCGTCTACCAGCTCACCGAGGAGGGCGAGAGCCTCAGCGACGTCCTGTACGCGATGCTCAAATGGGGCGAGGACCACCCTCTGATCGACGATTGACCTGGTCGGCCGTCCGGCCTGGAGCGCAGCATGAGCGACCGTGTGAGCGTGGTATGTCCCAAGTGGCGCAGCACGGTTCAGTTCCGCTGCCCGATCAGATCGAAAATCCTTGCGGCACAAGGAATTCCAGTTCGATAGCTCCCGTGTGGCGGGGGTACAACCTATGCCCAGAGCCGCGGTAGAACGGTTCGGGAGAAGGTCTGTTGCGGTGTCACGGTGATCAGGTCGCAGACCTCCACCAATTCCTCGGGTACCGCCCCGTCGAAGTGGTGCAGGCCCGGTGAAATGACCGCATCGACTTCGCAGGCTCGCACGACGTCGATCAATCGGCCCACCGGCTCGTCGGTGGCGGCGCCGAAGGTCACGGTTTTGGCCAGTTCGTAGCCGAGCCGTTTCGCCAAGCTCTGTAGCTGCGCCTCATCCCAGATCTGGGACACGCCTGACACATCCTTGCGGAGGTATCCCAGCGCGGGTGGTTTCGCCCTCACCCCTACTCCCTTGCCACGGTTGCTTATTCGGTTCAAGCGCCGGCCTGCCCACAGCTCTTTGCGGTGTGGTCTGCATCGAATTGATGAGGCCGGGCAAGTTCTGACATCGTATGTTGTCAACAGCAGGCGATGTCAACATTCGCAATATTGCATCTCTCAGAGACTTGATCGATTCCAGAAAACGAGGCACACTACGACCTGTGCCCACGAATTCGGACTACGAGCGCATGCTGCGCGGGGCGGCCCTGCGGGTGACGGCACCACGGCTGGCGGTGCTGACCGCGGTGCACGACCATCCTCACTCCGACACGGACTCGATCCTCGCTCGCGTGCGCGAGACTCTCGGTGCCGTGTCCCACCAGGCCGTGTACGACGTCCTGCGCGCATTGACCGCCGCCGGACTGGTCCGGCGCATCCAGCCGATGGGCTCCGTGGCGCGCTATGAGACGCGCGTCGGGGACAACCACCACCACGTCGTGTGCCGGTCGTGCGGCGTTATCGCCGACGTCGACTGCGCGGTGGGCGAGGTGCCCTGCCTGAACGCGTCGGACCACAACGGTTTCGTCCTCGAAGAGGCCGAAGTCATCTACTGGGGCCTCTGCCCCGACTGCTCGACATCGGAGACCTCCCGATCACCCCGGTGATCACAGCCTGATTCATTCCACTCCCGAAAGGAAACGCCCGTGCCGCAGGAACATCCGCCCATTGCAGAGGCGCAAACGGAATCCGGTCAATCCGGATGTCCCGTCGCGTCCGGTCGCCTGAAGTACCCGACCGAGGGCGGCGGCAACCGTGACTGGTGGCCGAACCAGCTCAACTTGAAGATCCTCCAGAAGAACCCCGCTGTCGCGAATCCCATGGACGACGGCTTCGACTACGCCGCAGAATTCCAGACCGTCGATCTGGCTGCGGTGAAGCGGGACATCGAAGAGGTGATGGCGACCTCACAGGAGTGGTGGCCCGCCGACTACGGCCACTACGGGCCGTTCTTCATCCGGATGGCCTGGCATGCCGCGGGCACCTACCGCATCAATGACGGCCGGGGCGGCGCCGGTGCCGGTATGCAGCGGTTCGCGCCGCTCAACAGCTGGCCCGACAACGCAAGTCTCGACAAGGCCCGCCGCCTGCTGTGGCCGGTCAAGAAGAAGTACGGCAAGAAACTCTCGTGGGCCGACCTGATCGTCTACGCGGGCAATGTCGCGCTGGAGTCCATGGGCTTCAAGACCTTCGGCTTCGGCGGCGGCCGCGTCGACCAGTGGGAGCCGGAGGAGGACATCTACTGGGGTCCGGAGCAGACGTGGCTCGGTGACGACCGGTACACCGGCGAACGGGACCTCGAAAGGCCGCTGGCCGCGGTTCAGATGGGCCTGATCTACGTGAACCCGGAGGGACCCAACGGCAATCCGGACCCGCTCGCCGCCGCGGTGGATATTCGGGAAACGTTCCGCCGCATGGCGATGAACGATGTCGAGACAGCCGCGCTCATCGTGGGCGGCCACACCTTCGGTAAGACGCACGGCGCCGGACCGGCCGACCACGTCGGTCCCGAGCCCGAGGCGGCCTCACTGGAGGAGCAGGGCCTCGGCTGGAAGAGCTCGTTCGGCACCGGCGTCGGCAAGGACGCGATCACCAGCGGCTTGGAGGGCGCGTGGACGCCCACGCCGACGACGTGGGACAACAGCTTCCTCGAGACGCTCTACGGCTACGAGTGGGAGAAGACCAAGAGCCCCGCCGGTGCGTGGCAGTGGGTTCCCAAGGACGGCGCCGGGGCGGGCGCGGTGCCCGACGCCCACGACGCGTCGAAGACCCATACCCCGGTGATGCTGACGACGGACCTCTCGCTGCGGTTCGACCCGGTCTATGAGCAGATCACCCGTCGCTGGCTGGACAACCCCGATGAACTCGCCGACGAGTTCGCCAAGGCGTGGTACAAGCTGACCCACCGCGACATGGGGCCCATCGTCCGTTACCTCGGGCCGCTGGTTCCGGAGCAGACGCTGCTGTGGCAGGACCCGGTGCCCCCGGTGACGCACGACCTCATCGGCTCGGTCGATATCGCCGCTCTCAAGGGCCGGATCCTCGGGTCGGGTCTGACTGTGGCACAGCTCGTTTCCACCGCGTGGGCGGCCGCGTCGTCGTTCCGCGGCAGCGACAAGCGCGGCGGTGCCAACGGTGGGCGGATTCGCCTCGAGCCGCAGAGCGCCTGGGAGGTCAACAACCCGGACGAGCTGGCGAAGGTGGTGCGCACCCTGGAAGAGATCCAGGAGGCATTCAATTCCGCCCAGACCGGCAACACGAGGGTGTCGTTCGCCGATCTTGTCGTGCTCGGCGGATGCGCGGCGGTCGAACAGGCTGCGAAGAACGCCGGATTCGACGTCGAGGTGCCGTTCACGCCGGGACGCACGGACGCCACACAAGAGCAGACCGATGTGGAGTCCTTCTCCGCGCTCGAGCCGAACGCCGACGGCTTCCGCAATTATCTGGCGAAGGGCAACCGACTTCCGGCCGAGTACCTGCTGATCGATAGGGCGAATCTGCTGACGCTGAGCGGTCCGGAGATGACGGTGCTCGTCGGGGGTCTGCGCGTGTTGGGTGCCAACTACAAGCAGTCGCCGCTGGGCGCGTTCACCTCGGCCGCGGAGTCGTTGACCAACGACTTCTTCGTGAACCTGCTCGACATGGGCACGAAGTGGGAGCCGTCGCCGGCTGACGACGGGACCTACGTGGGCAACGACCGCACTACCGGTGAACTCCGGTGGACCGGCAGCCGCGTGGACCTGGTCTTCGGATCGAACTCCCAGCTGCGCGCTCTGGCAGAGGTTTACGCGGCCGACGACGCGAAGCAGAAGTTCGTCGAGGACTTCGTCGCCGCGTGGGACAAGGTGATGAACCTGGACCGGTTCGAACTGGCCTGATCATGACGGGTGTCCGGCTCGCGGGCCGGACATCCGTACCTCATGCGACACCCCGCGAGCTGTGTCGGCTCGCGGGGTGCGCCGGTATCCTCAGCAGTGCGACCGCAGGTTGATTCGGTCGAGGTCATCGAACCACGCTGCGTTGTATGTACCCCAGACATCCCACCAGTACCGTTGGTCCGAGTCCGGCAGGTTGATCACGAATCGAGTGATGTCGTCGACGCCCGGCTGCTGCGCAACGATGTTGCCCTTGTAACCCTCGCTCCTGGTGAAGAGTTCGGCGTGCATCAGCCAGGCATCGTTGTCGTCCCCACTCGTCACCCACCCGGTGAAATGCGCCCAGCCGTCTCGTTGCAGCGTCCACTTGGCGCCCGCGAACATGGTGCAATCCCCCGCGTGGAGGTCCCGGTTCCAGACGAACGTGCGCTCCCACGAGTCGGCCTGCGCCTGGCTCGGCACAATGCCGAGCAGCGCTCCGGCGAGAAGTGCCGCCGAGGCGATGCGGGCAACGACTGTCCCTCGAGTTGATCTGATCATGGCTTCCTCCCGCTCGTTGTCGCCGCCGTATTCCAGGCGGCGCGTGCAGGATTCAGTGTGCAGGCCGACTCGTCGATGCTCACGAGTGTCGGCGTACTCGGGAGTGGCCGGAATCGCTACTCGGTTACTCCGTGCTGCGGGCGGTCAGGTCGTCGAGCAAGATCATGACTTCGCCTTCCCGCTTGACCACCTCGGTGCATCCGACCGGACATCTTCCGGCTCGCCTGAACCCTACAAGTCGCCGAATTCCCTTGCCGCTCACCCGGCTGTCGGGTCATCGTGCGGTCGGTGCCACGAGAAGCGTGGGGTCGCCAGTCCAGGCACTGGCCGTGGGCAGGGCGGTCCGGCCTACTGCGACTATCGGAAACCGTAGTAACGCTGTACCAGTCGCTCGTAGACGAAGGCCGGGACGAGTCTGCGGGTCCAGAAGGACAGCCGGACGTCCCGGCCGCACAGGTAGGCCTGCCGTGGCCGCTCGGCCGCGAGGATGGCCGCGACCTTCCTGGCGACCGTGACAGCGGGCTGTCCCGCCGCCAGGTAGCCGCGCACCAGGTTCAGTACGGCCGCGCGGTCGCGGTCGTATGCGGGGATCGGGGCGGCCACGTGCTCTGCCGTGTCGATGATCGGGGTGACCGTCCATCCGGGTATGAGCACCGACACGTGCACGCCGGACTCGGCAGCCTCCATCCGCGCGGCTTCGCCGATCCGCTCGACAGCCGCCTTCGTGGCCGAGTACCACCCGCCGTACGGCTCGGCGATGGCGCCCGCTCCCGAACTCACCACGACCACCCGGCCAGCGCCTTGGTCCCGCAGTAGTGGCAGCACGGCGCGCAGCACCCGATGGGTGCCGAGCACGTTGGTGTCGAACAGCGCCGCGGCTTCCTCGGGCGTGGTCTCCTCGACCGCCCCGACCACGCCGTAGGCCGCGAAGGTGACGACCGCGTCGACCTTGCCGTGCCGTGCGTGCGCGTCGCGCACCCAGCGGTCCACCGCTTCCGCGTCGCGCACGTCCACTCGGGCGACACCCGGCGCTGCCACACGGTCACATCCTTCGACCGTGTACCCCAGCGCCGCAAGGTGTTCCATGGTGGCCGCGCCCATTCCGTTCGCGGCTCCGGTAACGAGCACGACGGTCATGCGGCGCACACCTTCAGTACCCGCGGCAGAACTTCCAGTCGCGCCGATTCCACCATCGTGATCTCACCGTCCAGTTCCAGCGGCGCCGGACGGTCGGGCCGCAGCTCCAACGCCGCGTCCCGGTAGCACACCGCCAGCCGGGATCGCCGGAACCGCCCGGCGTACAGTCCGGCGATCAGGCCGAGGGTCCGCAGCTTTCCCGCCGCGGACCAGATGTTCACGTCGAACTGGCCGTCGTCGCGGGTGACCTCGGTGTCGTAATGCATGCCGCCTGCGAAGTGCACGCTCTTGAGTACGCCGATGTTCGTGATCGGGGCGGTGTGGTTCCAGGTACCGCCGCGCACCGCGACCGGCAGCGGCCGGTGGGTGGCGATGGTGGCCAGCGCCGTGGCGAGGATGGCGGCTTCGACACTGCGTGACTTGAGCCAGCCGACCACGCCGGTGGCGTGGTTGAACGAATGATTGCCCGCCGCGACCAGTCCCATGCTGGCGTTGAGCAAGAAGTAGCGGACGGCCCGCGTGCCGTCGGTCAACAGCACACTGGCTTTGCCGACGTCGACGAGGTCGGTGCGCGCGGCGTCGAGCCGCACCGGGATGGTGCCGACGCATGCGCTCGACGGCACCGGCTTGTGGAAGTCGTTGGAGCTACCCAGTCCTACCGCGCCGAGCGCCGACTCGGCTGCTCGGGGACGGTCGGTCGCGGGGTCCATCAAGGCGTTCAGCACCAGGTTCACCATGCCGTCGCCACCGGCGGCGACCAGCACCCGCGGAGGTTCCGGCCGGGCGACGGCCGTGCGCACGATCTCGGTGGCGTGCTGTGGGTCCGAGGGCAGTTCGACGGACAGGTCCGGATGCCGTGTGCGCAGCACCGATTCCACCGATTGCCAGCGCCGCATTGCGGTGCCCGCGTTCGACCGCGGGTTCAGGACGACGAGCACGAATCCTCCTCGATGCCGAGCCACCCGCGCAGCGCGCGGTGGTCTCCCGTGGTGACCAATCCGGAGCGGGCCACGGCGGGTGGTATGTCGGTGTTCCGCGCACCCAGCAGGAACACCGGAATCCCCAGGTGCGCGGCGGGTCCGTCGCTTGCGGGATCGTTGCCGACCATCACGCACTCCCCCGCCGCGGCACCGAGGTGGTCGAGCACTTCGCGATAGAAATCGAGCCGCGGCTTGGCGCGGCGCATGGTCTCACCGCTGGTGGTGAACGCGAACGACGCGAGATCGTGCCCGCCCCAACGGATCCTGGCCTCGACGGTGCTGCGTGGCCACAACGGGTTGGTCGCGACCACCTGACGCATACCGGCCGCGGTCAATCGGCGCACCGTCGCGACCGCGGCCGGGCTGGGCGGGAAACACGCCCGCAGCCGGACGAATTCGACCTCCGACAGCCGGGCCAGCCGCGATGCGGCCACGTCGCGGCTGGTACCGACGCGTTCGGCGAGCAGTCGCAGCATCAGCTCCGTATTGGTGTGGTCGGTGTCGTTGGCGCGTACATCCCGCAGCGTGCGGCGCAGCATCGGCAGGAAACGGTGCGGTGGCATGAGATCGCGGAATACCCAGGCGGCCCCGGCGGGCATCAGCGTCGCGAAGGTGCGTTGCCGCAGCCCGATCAGGGTGCCGTCCAGGTCCCACAGCACGGTGCGTCGTGCGCTCATTCCTGGCTGTCCAGTACAGCTTGCAGATCCGCCCTGGTCAGCCCGAGCCTGGCGGCGTATTCCTCGATGCCGGGCGGCGTGGGCCGCACACCGCCGAGCCCGGTGCGCGACCGGAGCTCTCCGGCGTATGCCGCACCGAGGTCGTAGACCGTCTTGGCAAGCGCGGCGGGAAACAGCCATCGGCCGAGGTCGCGCTGGAATACGCGGGTCAGCCGGTAGGGCGCGATCACCCGCGCACCGAGGGCCGCCAGCGGGCCCGGGTCGCGAAGCGAGCTCATCCGGGCCGCCTCCGTACCCGGTACCAGCAGGAGCCCGGACCACAGCCGACCGAACCCGTCCAGCTTCTCCCGTGCGTCGGCGGTCATGTTGAACTCGGTGTAGGCCTTCTCGATACGGGAGGTGTGCGTGGAGCGGCTGCGGAGCAGCGTGTGCACATCGGCGACCTTGCGCGCGGTGTCGGCGCGGGTGAACCGGTCCACACGCTGCGCGATCCGGTCCAGCAGCACGGCGAAGCTGGGGTCGGGCACCAGCCGGTGGGCAAGCGAAAGGGCGTGGTACATCAGCCTTTCGCTGCCCGCCGCCGCGATCTCGTCGGCGAGCAGGTCGTAGTCGAGATCCGCGTACCGGGCGAGGTTCCAGATGTCGCCCAATTCGCGGACGCCGGTCTTGTAGTAGGGCAGGTGAATACCCAGGTGGTGCAGATTGTCCTCGTGCGCCATCGCCCACGCCGGTACACCGTGGAAGGCGATGCGCCGCACGCGTTTCCAGATCGCGGCATAGTCGACCGTGTAGGGCGCCAGCGGTGTGATCAGCCCCCAGTGGGTGCCCACCACGAGCGAGCCGTCGCGGGAGACGAAAGACGGCAGGTGGTGCGAGCGCTCGGTCCGCACCTTGGGCTCCTTGCCCAGCAGCTCCGAGGTCGCGAACAGCCCCAGCTCACGATAGATCTCGATGACGGCGTCGACCTGCTCCGGTTCCACCAGGATGTCCAGGTCGTTCATCCGCTTGTAGCGCGGGTCGTGGTAGATCTCGGTGGCGAAGAGCATGCCCTTGAGCACCACGCAGCGCACACCGCGCTCATCGAACCGGCGCAGCAGGTCCACCGCACCGGCCAGACGACGGTCGTTCGCGGCCCCGATCCGCTCCGTGACCGCGTCGAACCGTACTCGAGTCAACGGCGGGACGAGCGAGAACACCCCGGCGGCGAGCAGCGAGTGCCGCACCAGCGGAACCGTCGCGTTCAGTTGCGCCAGCTCGAAGAAGGCCGTCCAGTCGGTGATCCGGTGCGCCAGCTCGGTCAGCTCGGCGCGCTCGGATTCCGTCGGCGCGGCCAGCGCGGCGTGCACCAGCAGACGCTCGGCGTCCGTCCCGCCCGCGGCGATCATGGTGTCGGTCATATCAGGCGATCCCTTCCTGTTCGGGATGGAAGCCGAAGCGGCGGGCGACGGTGTCGATCCGGTCCAGCGCGCGATCGAGGTGGTCGTGGGTGAGGGTGGCCATCATGCTGATCCGCAGGCGCTGCTGATCGCGGGGCACCGCAGGGAATTCGACGCCGTTCACGAACACGCCCTCGCGATGCAGAGCGGTGACCACGTCCGCGACGGCGAGGCGCTGCGGCACCAGGATCGGAATGATCGCGGTCTGCGGATCCACCGCGAAACCCATGGCGCGCAAGCCACGCACGAAATACGCCACGTTGTCGTGCAATTGCCGTACCCGCTCGGGATGCTCGGCCAGGAAGCCGATCCCGGCGAGCACCGCCGCGACGACCGGCGGCGCGAGCGCGGCGGAGAACATGTAGGACCGAGCGAAGAAGCGCAGCGTGTCCACCATGTCCCTGGAGCCGGTCACGAAACCGCCGGTGCCCGCGAAGACCTTCGAGAAGGTGCCCATGGACAGCTCCACGGCGCCTGGTCCGAGCCCGAAGTGCTCGGCGGTGCCGTGCCCGTGCGCGCCGAGCACCCCGGTGCCGTGCGCGTCGTCGACCGCCAGCCAGGCGCCGAACGCGTCGCACAATGCGCGGATCTCCGGCAGCGGGGCGATGTCGCCGTCCATCGAGTACACGCCCTCGACGGCCACCACGACGTTCGCGCCCGGATTACGCCACCGGATCTGCATCAGCCGGTGGCGCAAGTGCCGTAGATCGTTGTGCGCGAAGGCCATCGAACGCACCCGGCCGAGCTGAATGCCGTCGTAGAGGCTCGCGTGGCTCTGTTCGTCGTAGAGCAGCACGTCGCCCTTGCGCAGCAGACCGGTCACCCAGCCGACGTTGGCGGCGTATCCGGACGAGAACACCATGGCCGCCTCGCTGCCCTTCAGCTCGGCCAGCCGTTCCTCGAGCAGGCGGTGCAGCGTCGTGGTGCCATTGAGCAGCGGCGGGCCGCCGTGCCCCACACCGTATTCCCGGATCGCGGCGATGGCTGCCTCGGCGATCCGCGGTTCATTGCCGAGGCCGAGGTAATTGTTGGACCCGAGCATGATCAACTCGTCGGTCCCGCCGGTCGCCGGATCGCGCACCGGCACGACCGCGCCGGAGGGACCGGCCACCTCGCGCAGCACGAATCCGCTGCCGCGGGCGTGCTCCACATAGGGGCGGAACTCCGCGAATCGCTGTTCGAAGGTGTGTGCCGCAGGGTCGAGATAGTGTTCGAGGCTGAAATTCTCGCCATGGGCGAGATCGGGAGCGGTCATGCTCGCTGCTCCTGTCCGAGCGTTACGGTTCCGGCCCGGCCGTCCAGCACCAGTACGTCGCCGCTGGCGACCAGCTTGGTGACGCCGGGGACGCCGACGACCGTGGCAATGCCGAGTTCGCGTCCGATGATGGCGGTGTGCGAGAGCAGGCTGCCGCGCTCGCTCACCAGGCCGCCCGCGGCGACCATGAGGAACACCCAGCCCGGGTCGGTGGTGGCGGCCACCAGCACCTGACCATCGATCGCCACGTCCGGGTCGGGGGTGCGCAGCACCAGCGCTGGAGCTTCGACACGGCCTGGGGCGCAGCCGATTCCGCGCAGAACCCGGGCGCCGGCCACGGCAGCCTCGTCCGGTTCCTCCAACGTGGGGTCGACGATGCCCGCCGCCGCGATCCCCGTGGTGACGATGCGGGAGGGCAGTCGTTGCGCGCGCCAGCGATCGTGGTCGGCCTTGCGTAGGGCCACGGTACGGGCGGCGTCGGTGTCCACCGCGGTCCCGCGGGTGAGGGCGGTGATCTCCTCGTAGGTCAGCCAGAAGACATCACGCGGATCGTCCAGCAGCCCTGCGGTATGCAGTTGTCTGCCGTACTCGCGGAACACCCGCTTCACCAAGCCGAAAGAGCGGCTGCGGCCCAGCCGCATGTTCTCCCGCTGCTTCACGTGTTCACGCGCCAACCGGAGCGTGAGCCGGAAAGCTCTGCCCTGCAGTCCTTTACCCGCAAACAGTTTGGTTGCCGTTTGCTCCGCCGCGCGGCGGATGGCCTGCTCTCGCGCGATCATGTCGTCGGCGTTCTGCCCGCCGCGCAGATAGTTGCGCAGCATCGGCACCAGACGTTCTGGGTGCTCGCCCAGCGGATCGGTCTCCAGCTTGAGCTCGTCCACGGTGCGATCGCCGAACTCCGCGATGTGGCGCAGGCAGGCGGCGCGGAACTCCGCGAACCGGTCCTCCGACAGCGCCGCCCACACCTCGCGTGCGGTGGCGGGGCCGTCGAATAGCGCGCGCAGCGCCGGATCGGTGCGCACCCGGGCGGTGAGCGCGAGCGCCGAGCGCACCGGGTCGACACTGTCGACACCGTCCTCACCGCAGAACAACTCGTTGCGCAAGGTGAGCGCCGCGTCCTCGGCCAGGCCCGCGCGGCTCAGCTGCAGACCGACCACATGGAACATCTGCTGGGCGAGGAAGTCGTTGAAGATCTGCACCGAATACGCGGGCACGAGCTCGGCGAAGAAGCGTTCCAACCAGGCCAGCAACGCCTGTGCGTCGCGTTCGCGCTCCGGCGTGTCCGGGCTCAGGCGGCGATCGAGGTCGGCGGTGGCCGCCGCCAGTTCGGTGAAGAATGCGCGCAGCCGCCTGGGCAGCCGCAGCCAGCCGAGCGAGATGATCGCGAACACCCGTAGCCGCAAGGCGGTCGCGCGCACCCGGGCGATGCCACGGGCGGGCGCGTCCGGCCGCCGGTATCGGTTCTCGATGTTGAGTGCGGCCTCCCAGCCCTCGATGGCGAATTCCATGCCGGGGATCTCGAGGAAGAGCCGGTACCAGTTGCTGATGTTGTAGTAGATCCGGCCGCGCGCCGTCCCCACCAGGTAGGGATACAGATCGGCGGCGTTGCGCTGCACGATCCGCGCGGTGGCGCCGAAATCCCGGTGGCACGCGCGGAAGACCTGCTCGTAGGCCGCCCGCAAGACGGAGAAGGTGAGCGGGCTCGACAGTCCGGGATACGATTCGGCGACGTTGACGTTGTCGAAGATGGTCTCCCCCGCACCGGTCACGGTAACCGGCCTGGCCTGCAACAGATGCAGCCGCCCCTCGGGTGTGTAAGCGAATTCGATGTCCTGGGGTGAGCCGAAGTGGTCGGCGAGTTCGCCTGCTATCTCGGCCAGTTCGAGGACCTGCGCGTCCGACAGCGCGGCGGTGGACACCGGGTCGCCGAGATCTTCGACGGCGGTGCCCGTCCCGTCCTGCGACGGCGTCACGCGGCTGTGCTTGTCGACGACGACTCGCGATGTGATGGCGCGTGTGGTGCGATCGACGAAGTAGGTGTCGCAGTCGACCGTCCCCGCCACCACGCCCTCGCCCAACCCGAGTGCCGCGGCGACGACCGCCTCGGATGTATCGCCGGTCTGCGGATTGCAGCTGAACACCACACCGGACACGGCGCTGTCGAGCAGTACCTGCACCACGACGGCGCAGGCGATCGGCGTTCCGTCGAGACCACGGCGCGCCCGGTAGAACAGCGCACGCTCCGACCAAGCCGACGCCAGGACGGTGCCGATCGCGGCAGGTAGGCCGGCGGCGGCGACGTTGAGCACTGTGTCGAGCTGCCCGGCGAAGGAATCGGTGGCCGAATCCTCACCGCGGACCGACGAGCGGACGGCGAATCGCACGTCCGCCGTGGATGATCCGGCGGTGGACAGTTCGGCGACCACCGCATCGAGCTCGGCCGCGATGTCCGCAGGCAGCGCCAGTCCCTCGACGAGCGCGCGGATCCGCGTCGAGACGGCCCGTAACGCGGCGGGATCGTCGGGGTCGAGACCGGCCAGCAGGTCGGCGATGGAATCGGTCGCCGGGGCGAGCACCCGCGCGCACGCGTCCGTGCTCACCACCGCGAACGGCGGTACACGATGCCCGGCGGCGTGCAGCCTGGCGAGGTTGGCCGCCTTGGCGCCCGCGTGCGCCTCGGCTGCCGGGTCCGTGGCGAGGGTTTCCGCGCGCAGTATCGCGCCGGTGGTTGTACTGGTCATCGGGCGGCCTCCTGTGTGGTCCGGGTTGCCGCGGCGGCTCGCTCGCGCCGGGTCAGCCGGACCAGGACCGGGTCGGGGGTGTTCGAGATCTCGGGGTGCTCGCGCACCCGCATCCCGTTCACCAGTTCGATGTCGTAGCGGGACAGCAGCATCGCCAGACCAACGCGGATCTCGATCAGTGCCATCTGCTGACCGACACAGAGATGCGCGCCCCAGCCGAAAGGGAAGTACCGGAACGGCGGGCGCGCCCGGTTCCGGTCTTTGGTGAACCGGTCGGGGTCGAAGGTCAGTGGCGAGTCCCAGAACCGGGGCAGCCGATGGTTGACGAACGGACTGATCACCACGATCGCGCCGGGACGCAGGTCGAACCGGTCGAAGTTGTCGGGCTCGAGCGCGGTGCGGCTGAATGCCCACGCGGGAGGGTGCAGGCGCATCGCCTCGTCGATCGCGCGGCCGGTGTACTCCAACTCGGGCAGCGCGGCCCGCACGGCGTCCGGATCGTCCAGGCCGCCCGGCAGCATGTCGATCTCGGCGCGTACCCGGTCGAGCGCGGCGGGGTTGCGGCACAGCTGGTAGACCGTCCAGGCCAGCGCCCCTCCGGTGGTCTCGTGACCGGCCAGCAGGAAGGTCAGCACCTCGTGCCGCAGTTGCGCGTCGTCCATCGCATGCCCGGCGTCGTCCCGCGCGGCGAGCAGCCGGGCCAGCAGCGAGTGGGCGTCACCGTCGGTGTGCCGATGCCGCCGGATCACCTCGTCCACCACCTGGTGCAACCGCCGCCGCACGCTGTGCAGCCGCCGATTGCCCGGCGTCGGCACCTGCGGCGGCACCTGGATGGGTGCGGCCATGTGCTGCATCACCCAGGAAACACCCTGGCGCACGTCGTCTTCGATCTGCGGAAGCACGCCGTCGATGTCCGCGCCGAGCACCGCGCGGCACACCACGTCGGCGGCGAACCCCATCACCTCGGGCACCAGATCGAACGCCGCGCCCTCCGCGGCGCGTGTGTCCAGGCGGGCACGCATCCGTTGTCCGCACTCGACCATGAGCGGGATCTCGGTCTCCACGTGGCGGCGCGCGAAGGCGGGTTTGATCAAGGCGCGCTGGCGTTTCCATAGTTCGCCGCCGCTGGTCAGCAGGCCGGGGCCGAGCAGATGGTTCAGGCTCCGGTAGCTGATTCCCTTCTCGTATCGTGCCGCGTGGGTGACCAGCACCTGTTCGATATGCTCCGGCTCGACCAGCAGGTGCACGTGCTGGTGTGCCAGCCGCAGCCGTACGCTGCCGTGAGCGAGCGCGGACTCGTAGAACAAGGTGAGCGGGTCGGCGCGATAGTCGGGGTAGGCGCCGAGCGGATGTCGCAGAACGGGACCGTCCAAGCGGCGGTCGCCGTTTCGGGTCAGCAGTGTCATCGCGCCGCGTCTCCCCCGTGCCCGGCGCCGACCAACGCGTCCGGATCGTCCTCGAGCAGGTGCCGCGCCGCGGCGCGCTGCACTTTGCCGCTGGTGGTTTTGGGGATGCTGCGCGGCGCGACAACTCGCACACCTGCCGCCAGCACCCCGGTGCGTTTGCTCACCGCCGCGCGTACGGCGCGGGCCAGCCCATCGTATTCCTCTGGCGCAAAGGAAGATTCGATGATAAGATGCAGCTCCTCCGACATTCCGTCGGCGTCGGTCCGTCCCACCGCGACCACGCCGCCGGGCCGCACGCCCGGCACCTGTTCGGCGGCGATCTCGAAGTCGGTGGGCAGATAGTTCGCACCGCGGATGATGATCAGATCCTTGCGCCGCCCGGTGACTCGCAGTCGTCCATCCCGCAGATAGCCCATGTCGCCGGTGTCCCACCAGCCGTCCTCGCACGTGGCGGCGGTAGCCTCGGGCATCCGGAAGTAGCCCGGCGTGGTGGATGGTCCGCGGAATTGCACGCGGCCGACCAGATCCGGGCCGCTCGGTGCACCGTTCTCGTCCAGGATCCGGACTTCGGTGCCCGGCACGGGCGCGCCGCAGTCGACGATGTCGAGCGCGTCGCCATCGCCGGCCGGAACATCCATGGCCACACCGTCTTCGACGAGCGCCCGGCGAGACACCGAGTCGTACGCGATCGGAGCCCGCGGCCGTGACACGGTCACCGCGAGGGACGCCTCGGCCAACCCGTAGCACGGCACGAGTGCGTCGGGCGGAAGTCCCCAGGCACCGAACCGGTCGACGAACCGTGCCACCGTCGCCGGATGGATCGGTTCCGCGCCGCAGAACAGGAACCGCCACGTGGACAGGTCCACCCCATCGAGTTCGCTGTCGGCGATCCGCGCCGCGGCATAGCCGTAGGCGAAATTCGGCGCGGCGGTGAGCGTTCCCCGATGCCGGTGCACGGCGCGCAGCCAGTCGGCCGGGTGACGCAGGAAGCGGCTCGGCGGGATCAGCACCGCGTCGATGCCGCGGTACAGCGGCGTCAGGAATCCGCCGATCAGGCCCATGTCGTGGTGCAGCGGCAGCCAGCTCACCCAGGTGTCGCCGGGGCCGATCGCGGCGGCGCGGGCGATCTGCTCGCAATTGGCGGCCAGATTCGCGTGGGTGACCTGGACGCCCTTCGGTGTGCCGGTCGAGCCGGAAGTGGCCTGGATGAACGCGAGATCGTCCGGTGCGGGCAGGCGGGGTTCGAGTGCGGGCGTGTCCGGCTCGCCGGCCAGCGCGTGCAACACCGTGGCGTCGATCGCCGCCACCGACGTGGGCAGCGGCAGACCGGCGAATACCGATCCGGCGGCCACCACGGCCGCGGGCTCCAGATAGGCCAGCAGCCGGGTGAAACGGTCCAGGAAGATCTCCGCCGCTCCGAATCCGCCCGGGGTGGCGATCGCGGTGGGCACCGCGCCGAGCAGCAGTGCGCCGAAGAACGCCGTGACGAACTCCGCTGAGGTGGGCAGGCACAGCAGCACTCGGTCACCCTTGCGCACCCCGGCGTCGGCCAGCCCGGCCGCCGCCCGGCTCGCCACGTGCACGAGATCGTCGTGCCGCCAGGCGATCTCGTCGGCGTCGTGCGCCGAGGCACGCTCAGCCGTGATGATCGTCGACGCCGCTGCGGCGCCCCGCTCACCGCCTGTCAGCAGTGCGTGCACGATGCTCGCGTGTGCCGGGCGCAGCTCGTCGGATGGTGTGCTCATGCCTGGTCCTCGACGTATCGCACGATCGTGGCGACCGTGGTCAGCCGGACGGCGACATCCTCCGGAATGGTCACGGCGAAGGCCTGTTCCAGCTGGATGGTCAGTTCGATGGCGGTCGGCGAGTCGAGTCCGTAGTCGATCAACGGTGTCGCCGGGTCCAGGTCGGCGGCGGACACCCACAGCACCTCCCCGACGATCGCGCGTACCCGCGCCTCCAGATCGGCCGCGCCGACCTCACCACGGGTGCTCATCCCAGCAACTTCCCTTCCGTCACGCAGGCGCGCACCGATTCCGCGAGATCGACGCCGTCGGCGGTGTCGATGCGGTGGAATCCCACCTCGGGGAACGCGGTCGCGAGGGTTTCGCGCAGCCGCTCGTAGCCGTTGCGCAGAGCGGCCAGCCGCTCCGCCGTCTCGTGGGCCTCGACGGGCCCGTGCCCCGACCGCTGCATGCAACGCGCCGCGGCCTGTTCAGGTGGCGCGTCCAGCCACAGCACCGCATCGGGCAGCGTGGTGCGGAACCGCTCGGCGAAACCGGACACCGCGCCGGAGATGTCGCGTTCCACCAGCTCGGCGATCTCCGACAGCAGCAGCCACGGGTCCGGCGAACTGCCCAGCCGCGCCGCCTGGGCGTGCTGCCAGGCCAGGATGTCGGCGAAGGTGCCGGGACGATGCCGTTCCAGCACCGCGGCGATCTCGTCCTCCCGCTCCCGGCAGCGTCCGTCGGTGCCGGCCAGCGCCACGTACAGCGGGCCGTACACCAGCAGTTCGATCAGCGGATGCCGCTCGCAGACCAGCACATCCGGTGACCAGGTGCGCAGGAAGTGCTGCTCGACCGGGCCGAACAGGGTCATCTGCAGGTACATCGCGGTGGCCTTCATCGCCACGTCACCGATCTCGTCGCAGCCGACGCTGAACGCCCTGAGCTGCCGGGACAGATCCGCGAGCGGGACGTCCCTGGTGTCGTGGAAGTCGGGGCAGGTCATCGAGGCGAACCGGCCGGCCCCGGCGGGCTCGGCCAGCCCGCGCAGCCCGGCCAGCACCGAGGACTTGCCCGCGCCGTCGATGCCGACCAGGGCAACCCGGCGGGTGTGTGGCGTGCTCATCGGTCGTCCTCACGCAGCTGGGTGAGCACGGCGCGGGTGACCTCCGCGGGCGCCGCGGCGCCGTCGAGGCGGATCCAGCCGAGCTCGTCCGAGAGCGCGTCGAGCGCCTCATGGCTGCGTTGCTGGAAGGTCAGGAACGACTCCTCGTCGCCGTAGCCGCTTTCGTAGTCACTGCGCAATCGCTTGCGCGCCAGTGCGTCCTGCGGCCGCACCGCGAGGTAGAAGGTGCGGTCGGGTTCCGGGAAGCCCGCCGCCAGACTGCGCAGCACAGCCGGATCACCGCCGTGCGCGACCTCGGTGGCGTAGTACTTGTACCAATAGGCGTTGGCGAGCACGATGTCCGCGTCGCGTTCGGCGGCCAGGTCCAGCGAGAGCTGCATGGCGTGGAACAGGAAGTGCGCGCGACTGAGTGGGGTGAGCAACTGCAGGTAGCCGTAGATCTCGGCCGGACTGCCCCAGGGGAGTTTCGAGGAGACCTTCGGGTCGAGGAAAGCGTCCCAGATCGTCACCGCGGCAACGCTGTGCCCCTGCGCCTCGAACTCTGCGGCGATCCTGGCCACCTGCGTTGTCTTGCCCGAACCGTCGCCACCCGCGAGGCAGATGAGACGTTTGCGTGCGGTCAGTGTCGTTTCCTTTCCCGAGCCGCGCGGAATGCGCGGCGATGTGACGAGAGTCGTTGTAGGCGTGACCATTTTCGATTTCGCCAGGCTCGGCGTCGGGTCTGATTCCGGCGCCTCGCCAGTAGCGGCGTCCGATCGCGGTGTGTCGGAGACCGACTCGCTCAGGGCTGATTCGTCCGCCGGATCGCCGGCGTCCAGGACCTGCACCAGACCCGCGCCGCCGTCGACCCGGATGCGCTGACCCGATCGCACCGCCGTCGTCGCCCCCGCCACGTTCAGCACGGCCGGAATGCCGTACTCGCGTCCGATCACGGCCGCGTGCGAGAGCATGCCGCCCACCTCGGTGACCACGCCCGCCACCAACCCCAGCGCGGGCGTCCACCCCGGATCGGTGAACCGGGTGACCAGGATGTCACCCTCGCGTAGCTGGTCGATGTGGTCGAGCGAGGTGATCACCCGGGCCGTGCCCTCGGCGACGCCCGGACTGCACCCGAGGCCGGACAGGTCGCCATCGCCCACCGCACGCACCGCCGCGACGGTCACCCCGCCGCCGAGTTCGTGCGGCGGCGTCAGATCGCGGTAGCCCGCGTACATCGCACGGCGGTAGGCGATCACCGGCGCGAGGTCGGCGACGGCCACTCGGCCCGCGACCAGATCGGTCAGCTCGTGGATGGTCAGCTGGAACGCGTCATCGGCGTCTGCCAGCACGCCCGCGGCGGCCAGCCGCGTACCCGCCTCCACCACGTACGCGCGGACCACGGCGTAGTACTGCGAGGAGAATTCGCGCATTCGCTCACGGGCGACCAGATACCGCCGCATCCGGTCGATCTGCTTGTCCAGCGCCTTGGCATACCGCACCCGCGTCGTCGGCCGGGCGCGGACCCGGGCACGCACCGCCGCGAGCTCGGACTCGTAGCGTTTGCGCTGCTCCACCAGGGTGGCCGCGGGATCGGCAGGCGCGGTCCCGTTGTCGAGCATCACCGCGATCATCGACCGCACTCGCTGCGGGTCCTCCGACCAGCGCGGGCAGGTCAGGTCGAGTTCAGCGTCAGCGTGGAAACCTTGCTCGTCGAGGAACGCCGCGAGCGCCTCGTTCCACGCCGGGCTGTCGAGACCGGATTCCCTTGCCACTCGATGCAATTCGACGATGCCGCGTTGCAGCGCCATATGGCTGATCTCGGCCAGGCCGCCCATGAGGGCGATGGCCGAGGTGGTCGCTCCGGTGGCCGCGTCCACTTTGTCCAGCAGCTGTTTGAAATCGGTTTGCAGGCTGGAGTTGTGGTAGATGGTGGTGAAGTAGGTGCGCTCGGTGGCGGCGTGCACGGTGAGCAGGCAATCGGCCAGGTCGGCGGCGAAAGTCGCCTCGTCGGTCCGCGGCAGCGCGCGTACCCGTTCCCGCCAGGCCGCGTACTTGGCTGGCCAGCTCGCGGCGAACGCGTCGACCGCGTCGAGCTGCTGGCGGTAGCTGCGCTGCACAGCCAAGGCGACGGGCAGTGCGCGGGCGATCGTCAACGGCGTGTTCGGGGTGCGAATCGGTCCCTGCGGGCCGTATTCGTTGAGGACGCCCAGATCGTCGTCGAAATGCTGCTCGTCGAAGCCGGGAATGCGGCGGAAACACTGCTTCACCGCGCTGACGTTCCAGTAGGCCCGGCCGTAGTACATGGCCATCCAGTCCGGCTCCGGCCCCGGCTCGGCCAGCCCGAGCCCCTCGAAGAACCGCTGCATCGAGTACTGGAAGGCGTTGTCGTACAACGAGAACATCATCGGTGTGCACACCCGTGCCGAGACGCCGCCGTCCCGGAGGTCCGCATCGGAGAACTGGTCGATGTCGGTGCGCCAGCTGATCGCGGTGATCGCGCGTGACTGCAGCAGCCACAGGGTGCCGTCGCCGTCGATCGCCCACTCGATGTCCTGCGGGCGGTGCCGGCGCGCCTGCACGGTGAGCAGCAGCGCAGCCAGCGCCGCGGTGTCGGCGGCGTCCAGGTGGACGTCCTCGTGCCCCGCGTCGCGTGCCACCACGGCTCCGTCGGACAGCCGCAGGGTGTAGCGAGTGGGTGCGACCTGTCCGGAGACCAGCCGCTCGCCCACGCCGTGGCAGGTCTCCACCACCGCGTGCTCCTCGATGCCCGAGAGCGCATCGATGCTGAAACCGACGCCGGCACAACGAGCTTCGACCATGCGCTGCACCAGGACGGCGACCGTCGCGTCCGCCTCGGGCAGACCATGCCGGGACAGATAGGCCCGCACCCGTTCATTGCGCACCGACGCCCGGCACTGCTCGATGTGCGTCCTGAGCGCGGCCGCGTCGGTGATGTCCAGGTAGGACTCGTACTGTCCCGCGAAACTGGCGTCGTCGAGATCCTCGAGTACGCCGCTGGAGCGCGCGGCCACCGGGAAACCGCCGATCGCCCGTACCCAGCCGGTGAGCTCGTCGTCGGAGACGGCGTCCAGGACCAGGTCGGCGGGTATGACGAAGCCGGGTGGGACAGCGAAGCCGTCGGAGAGCAACTCGTGCAGTGTGGCGGCCTTGGCGCCCGCCCGGGACGGCGTGAAGCCGGCCGCACCGAGGAACATCGGTGTCGGACCGGACGCGGTGGTGGGGGTGATCACGGTGGTGGCTCCTGTCGGCAGCAGAACCGGGCGAACGTCGTGGCGGGCGGCCAGTTCCCGCGCTTCGCGTACGCCCGTGGCGGTGAGCGCGCCGTAGGACGGGCTCGCGGTGCGCGGCTCGAAGCCGAGCAGCAGCGTCTCGGCCATGCACGCGTACACGATTCCGGCGGGCAGCCCGGTTTCCGGAAAGGACGGGGTCTGGCCGAGTGGCAGCGCCATGCGGCCGCCGTCGAGCAAGGTGATGTGCGGGTGCTGAGCTACCGCCGGGTCCACATCGCCGGGTACGGCCAGATCGCAGATCAGCACGGGATGATCGGTGGCGAGATGCTGGGTCGTGACCAGCGGCGCGGCCGCGTTGGTCGCGGTCACCACGACCCGGCAGCCGCGCAGCGCGGCGAGATCCTCGCTCACGGCGACCTCGCCCGGCAGTTCGGCGGCCACCCGGCGCAGCCGTGTTCCGGCGCCGGGCCTGCCCACCAGGATCAGTGAATCAGCCAGCGGTGCAATGAGTTCGGCCATGACCGCGCCGATATTGCCGAGCGCCCCGAGGACGCCGACCCGCCGCTGTCCCGGTGGGAGTGCGGACAGTTCGGCGTGCAGCACCGCATAGGCGCAGGCTGCTGTGAGCGAATTGCCGGAGGTCACGGTGACGGTGTCCTCCGCCACCTCGCGCGCGGCGTCGGTGACGATCGATGTGTAGCCGCCGAGGCCGATCACTCTGGCTCCGGCTGCTATCGCCTGTTCGACCGCGAGCCACACCAGATCCCGCACGTAGGTGCGCTCGCCGGCGCGCTGGTGCGCGACGATCTGCTCGGCCGTCAGCGGCACCGCGATCAGCAGCATTTCGACCTCGGCGCCGGTCGGCGAGGTGACCGTCTGCCTGGTCAGTTCGAACGGATCGGCCACCGCGCGCAGCCGCTCGAACAGCGCGGCGAACTGCGCGTCCGTCCATTCCGCCAACTCGGGGGCGAGGCGGCGCAGATCGGCGGCTTCGGGCAGGTTCGCCAGGAAAGCCACCCTGATCGGGTCGCGCGGGTCTCGCGCTGGTGCCGCGTCATCGCGCCGCGGTAGCGGCGCGCGGTCCAGCGCCGCGGCTTCGGTCGTGACCGGTGCGGCCAAGTGCGCCAGCAGCAGGGCGTAGTCGCCGCGGTGCAGCAGCGCGGCGACGTCGTCCAGCGCCGCGGCCAACTGGTCGAGGTCGCCGTCGCTGACGAAGGCCGAGGGCTGGGCACGCAGCGTGGTCGGCGCCGACAGCGTCGGCAGCATGCGGATCGCGTGGCGATGCAACAGGTATCCGGCCACCACGTAGCCGAAGAGGTCGGGCGCGCAGATCTCGCGCAGCAGCGCGGATTCCGGCTCCGGTACCCGCAGCTGGACTCCTTGAAGAAGACCGCGCCCGCGCACGGCCACGATCTCCTTCGGCCAACGGCGGGCCACCGAGTCCAGTCGCGACCGGAGCCGCACCCCCGCGTCGCTGATCCGGACCTGGTTGTCGCGCAACAGATCCAGTGCGGCTTCGGCCACCGTGGCGGACAGCTCGTCGTCGGCGAAGGTGGAGGTGTGATAGCGCCCGAAATCGGCGACCGCGTGCCGCCGGTCGACCAGCAGCGCGGCAATCTTGACCAGTCCCCCGCCGAGCGATTTCGACATCAGGTAGTAGTCCGCGCGCACCCCGGACGGGGCCGAGGCGAGGAACGTGCCGGTGCGCCCCATGCCGCACTGGATTTCGTCGAAAACCAGTGCCGCTGCGTGCCGGTCCGCCAGTTCGCGCAGGGCCCGCAGCGTGGCGGCGGGGACCTCGCGCACACCACCTTCGCCCTGCACGGGCTCGGCGAACACCCCGGCGACGGGCGACAGACGTCGCCAGGTGCGAACGGGCGCACCGGCGGCATCGAAGCCGATGACGCCAACTCTGCACAGCTCGTCCGCGAACGCGCCGGCGACATCGTCCGGCGTCCAGGTATCGAGCCTGCGCCGCTCCGGGCCGGGCACCACCAGGTCGGCCGGTGTGTCGGCTTGTTCGGTGAGCGCGAAGGCCCCGGCACTCTTGCCGTGGAACGCGCCCGCCAGCGAGACGAATACCGGCCCGCGTTCGCGTAGCCGCGCGATGTGCTCGAGCGTCTCGGTGAGTACCGCCGCGGCCGTTCGCGGCTCGGCGTCGTCCGCAGGCGCCGATGGGCGCACGTCGTGCAGGCCGTCGCGGCGCAGCCGCCGCAGCGTGCGCCGTATTTCGGCGTCCAAGTCGGAGAGCGAGCGCGCGTGCGCGACCGCGGCGTGCCTGATCGCCGCTTCGACCGCATCCGCGCCGGTGGATCCGAGGGTGACGACGTACTCCCGGCCGGTGCTCGCGCCGACCGCCTCGGACAGCCGCCGCGCCAGGCGCACCGCGCCCGGTCGGACGCTGCCCTGCGCCACGAACGGGACCTGCTGGTTCAGCAGCGCCGTCGCAGCGCGTACCAGCGCTGGGTGGTTGTGCCCGAACAGCGCGGCGCCGAACCCGCCGACCAGATCCAGGACCCGGGTGCCGTCGGCGCGGACGAGGTGGTCACCTTCCGCCGCGCTGTACACCATGTCCAGGTGACAGGCCCGCAGCAACTGGGCCAGGCCGGGCCGGTTGTACTCGGCGAAATCGGTGAAGAGCTCGGAGGCGGCGGGCGACGCTTGTTCCCGCCGCTCGGAATGCACGGTCACGCTCGCGCTCCGGCCTCGGCGCGCCGGTCGTGCGTCATCTTCGCGGTCACACAGTCGATCACGTCGCGCGTGGTATGCAGCGTCGCGGCCTCCTCGTCGGAGATCGTGATACCGAACTCCCGCTCCAGCTCGATCACCAACTCCACCGACCGCACGGAGTCCAAGCCATAATCCAGCAATGGCGTGTCCACATCTATTTCGGTCACGTGTAAACCGCGTGAGAACAACGCCCGCACCCGTTCGCCGACGGCGCCGGATGCATTCATCGAGCGTCTCCTGCCCCGGTGCCGCAGGCTTTTCCTGCCATGCGCGATATGTGGGTCCCTCGACGCTCCTCCGACTGTTCCGAATCGGATCTCCACAGTTCAGCGCAGGGTTCGACCCCCGCAGAGTCCGTGATCACATGCCCTCCGATATCCGCGAACGGGACCGGCGTATCCCGCTGTCCCGCCATACCGCGCGACAGTGCAGCCGCACCGCCACGCGTTCTCACATCTGTACACCCGCATTATGCGAGCTGCAATGTGAAAGCCCGTGCGGTGCAGCCAGTTCCATCGGTCGCAAATATTGGGCTAATTTCAGCTGATTTGGTCTCCGCGACAAATGAGAATGTCGCGGAGACCGATATCGCGCCACTGCTGTCCCAGACGATTTGACAGCAGGTCGCACGTGCCGACAAAAGAATCAGCTGTGACCGCGCGGCACAGAAATGTGGCCACGGTGGAGACTTTGCTGTTCATACCCCATTCATCGGCTGGACAGGTAGCGATCAATACCGACCAATAGGTATTTTCACCTTAATCCACCCCTACTGCACTCCACCGAGAATGTGAAGTCACGTAACGACCCCTTCATGCATGCACCAAGCCCATCCGCCCTGTCGGAGGACCAGCTAACTTCTCGGGTCGCGGGCGCATGTGACGGCTTTCATTATCGGCCGGCACTATGCGGAATTGCTGTGACTGGCCCACAACTACGTCTCGCGCCGACGCACCGGCGAGCGTGGTTCAGCTTCCGTACTGCTTGGTCTCGGGTCGTTCGATGAGCAGGACGTGGGCGCGAGTCTCCGCCACGGGTCGGTGCCGAATTCCTTTGGGGACGACGAAGATGTCCCCGGCTGCGAGGGTTACCGGTGCGCGGCCCTCGAGTTCGATACGGAACGAACCGTCCCAGCACAGGAACAGTTCGTCCTCGTCGTGGTGGTGCCAGGGGAACTCGCCCTCGAGCCGGGCGGCGCGGACCACGGTGTCGTTGACCTGCGCCAACTCGCGTTGCTGGAAAGGGCCTGGCAACGCGGCGATGGCGTCGGGAATCGAAACGGTCGAGTGCTCAGAGATGGCTGCCTTTTCGCTCATGGAAGTCATGGTGGTCGGCTCAGGTTGGTGAGCCCAGGTCCAATCCGGCAAGATTGGTCTGCTGATGGAGCCAATTGAGGTAATGCATCGTCTCGGTCGCTGGTCGACGGGGCGCGGTCCGTTGTATCTGTTGCTCGCGGCACGGCTGCGGCAGTTGATCGATGCGGGTGAACTCCCGCCCGGAACCGGCCTGCCGCCGGACCGGGTCTTCGCGCGGATTCTCTCCGTCGGGCGCAGTACGGTGGTCGCCGCCTACGGGCTGCTGGAAGGCGAAGGGCGGATCGTGCGGCGCCAAGGCAGCGGTACTCGCGTCGCGGGTGGTGCGCCGACGGCGGCACCGACGACCACCAGCGCGCCCATGTTCCTGCATCTGCTGGAGCCGGACCCCGAGGTGATCTCGCTGGCCTGTGCCGCTCCCGGCACCCCACCCCCGGAGATGACTGCGGCGTTCGCCGCCATACTGCCCGAATTGGCGTCGATCACCGCTGACATCGGCTATCACCCTGCCGGTTGCCCGACACTCCGAGAGGCCATTGCCCAGCGCTACACCCGGCTGGGAGCGCCGACGCACGCCGATCGGATTCTCGTCACCAATGGCGGCCAGCAAGCGCTGTCACTGTTGGCTCGCGCGTTCATTGCCCCTGGGGATCGGGTTCTGCTCGAGACGCCGACTTATCCGGGCGCGCTGGAGGCATTCCGCGAACAAGCGGCCGTTCTGGATGCACTGCCGGTCGGATTCACGGGGTTCGAGGCGGCTGTCCGGGCATACCGCCCAGCCCTCGGCTACCTCACCCCCACGTTCCACAACCCCACCGGCACAGTCCTTCCCCGGCTGGTCCGACGCAGAATCGCCGAAGTGGCCGCTGCCGCAGGCGTCCTGCTCATCGCCGACGAGGTAGTCGCCGACCTCGGGTTCCCGGGCGAGGTGATGCCGCCGTTCGCGGCCGACTCCGATGATGGCATCTCCATCGGATCGTTGAGCAAGAGCATTTGGGGCGGCTTGCGCATCGGCTGGATCCGCGCGCCGGTCCCGGTCATCGACCGCGTCACCCGTCTGCGGGCGGTGCATGACCTCGGCGGAAACCTGCCGGCCCAGCTCGCCGCAGCCAGGCTGCTCCCACAGTTGGATCTGCTGTGCGCGAACCATGCGGCACAGTGGCAGTCGTGCCACGACTCGCTCCTGGGCGCGCTGGCCGAACACCTCCCCGACTGGTCGGTGCCGGCGGTCCGCGGTGGCCATACACTCTGGGTGCGACTGCCTTACGGCGACGGTAATTCGTTCGCCCAGACCGCACTCCGCCATGGTGTCGCCGTGCTCGCGGGCAACGGTCTCGACGTGAGCGGCGGCAGCGGCGAATACATTCGCCTGCACTTCCGGCACCCGGAAAGCACTCTCACCGCGGCGGTCGCGCGGCTCGCCACCGCCTGGGAGAACTACCGCCCACCTGTGCAACCGGCGATCGCACCACCGCCGCTGGCGGTCTGACCCGACGACCGGGGTGTCTCGGCGCTCGGCAGGGTCATGCCTGGTCCTTCAATCCGCCGTCCATGCCGGGAAGCGTCAACGGGATCGGGGCACCGGTTCGATCGGGGCGGTAGACGCAGCGAGTGCGGGTGTAGATGGTGGGCATGCATTCGTTGCAGTGGATGCAGGCCGACTGCGTGGTGGCGTCGGATCGGATGCGGTGCAGGAGGTTCGGTTCCCGCAGCAGCGCCCGGGCCATCGCGACGAAGTCGAATCCTTCGGTCATCGCCTGCTGCATGGTGTGCAGATCGGTGATGCCGCCCAACAGGATCAGTGGCATCGACAGCTCCCGGCGGAAGTGGCGCGCCCGCTCCAGCAGATACCCGTCCTGATAGGGATACTCCTTCAGGAAAGCCCGGCCGACGAGGCGGAAACCCCAGCGCGCCGGGATGGGAAGGACCTTCGCGAATTCCCTTCGCGGCGCACGGCCGTGGAACAACACCATCGGGTTGAGCAGTGAACTGCCAGCCGTCAGTTCCAGCGCGTCGAGCGTGCCGTCCGCCTCCAACCATGCCGCCACTTGCAACGACTCCGGCACCGTCAGTCCGCCCGGCACGCCGTCTTCCATGTTGAGCTTCGCGGTCACCGCGAGCCGGCCACCCACGGCTTCCCGTACCGCCCAGGCGATTTCGCGCGCCAGCCGGGCACGGTTGGCGGTGCAACCGCCGTACCCGTCGGTGCGCCGGTTCAGCCTCGGGCTCAAAAAGGAGCTCACCAGGTAGTTGTGCCCGAAATGGATCTCCACCGCGTCGAAACCCGCTTGCTCGGCGAGTTTCGCCGCGTTCGCGTGCGCGGTGACGACCTCGCGGATCTCGTCCTGATCGGGCACCTTCATGAAGCGCATCGACAGCGGGCTGATCATCCTGCTGGGAGCGAGCGCGGGAACGCCATTGGATCTCGCGTTGGCGACCGGGCCGGCATGCCCGATCTGCGCGCTCGCCGCCGCACCCTCGCTATGGACGGCGTCGGTCAACTTGCGCAATCCGGGAACCGCCTCCGGGCGCATCCAGATCTGATGCCGGTCGGTTCGTCCGCCGGGCGTGACGGCGCAGTAGGCGACCGTCGTCATTCCGACTCCACCCGCTGCCGTCTCTCGGTGGAACTCGATCAGATCCTCGGTGACCAGTGCGTCGGGTGTACGGCCCTCGAATGTCGCCGCCTTGATCACCCTGTTGCGCAACGTGATCGGCCCCAAGTCGGCCGGTGCGAATATCTCGTTCATGTCCGCTCTCCCGTGCCTGCGGTCAGCCCCGCGACGACGAAGTCGCGCAAGGTGGTCACCACTTCGTCCGGCATCGCCCTCTCGTTGGCCCCGGCGCCACCGAATCGCGTGATGATCAAGTCGAAGGCCAACATCCAGCGCCGTCGGCTCTCGTGCTCGTCGACGTCTGGGAGCAGAGCGACCCACGAGTCCATCCGGAACCACGGCTGTCGCCACTCCGTCACATGCCGCCCCAGGACGAACTGGGCCAGCAAACGCAGATGCAACCGGCCCACCGGATCGGCGGCCAACTCGACGAAGGGCTCGATGACGGCATCGACGACCTCGGCCACCGAACCGTGTTCGGCGGCCACGGCCGACAACCGAGTCGCCCACAGCGGCCCGAGCCGGTCCTCGAGCAACGCGGCGACCAGTGCCTCCTTCGACCCGAAGTGGTAGTGGACCGCGGCCGGATTCGCACCGGCCTCGGCGCAGATGCTCCGCACCGACACATCGTCGTATCGGCCGGTCAGGAACAGTCGTTCGGCAGCAGCAAGGAGCCGTTCGCGGGTGCCCGCCGATGTGGCGACCTGGTCAGTCATGCCACCCAGTCAAGCACTGTTCAAACAATGTTTCAATCATTGATTGGAACACTCGTACCTCACCGGGCGCAGCTCGTCATCGACGGCGGAAAGACCGCGCATGCATAGCCGTTTCACTCGCAAAGGATGAAGCAGGTCCCGGGCTACGCCGTGAAAAGTGAGAACCATGAAGCTCGCAGTCATCGGCGGTACCGGACGAATCGGCTCCCAGGTGGTGCAGAAGCTGACCGCCGCCGAACACGAGGCCGTCCCCGCTGCACCGTCCACCGGGGTCGACGTGATCACGGGGAAGGGCCTGGACCAAACGCTGGAAGGGGCCGATGTCGTCATCAACGTGGCGAACTCGCCGACCTTCGACGAGGCCTCCCTCGACTTCTATCGAATCTCCATGACCAATCTGCTCGCCGCCGGAGAGCGTGCCGGTGTCCAGCATCAGGTCATCCTCTCGATCGTCGGAGTGGACCAAGTGCCCCAACTGGACCACTACCGGGCCAAGACCCTCCAGGAGGCCCTGCTCCGGCAGGGGCCGACGCCGTACTCCATCGTGCGCTCCACCCAGTTCTTCGAGTTCGTGGACTCGATCTTGTCCTGGACCTCCGACAGCGACACGGTCCGCCTGCCCGCCACCCGCCTCCAGCCGATCGCCGCCGCGGATGTCGTCGACGCGGTTGTCGAGGTCGCCACCGGCCCCCCGCTGCAAGGAATCCGCAATATCGCAGGTCCGGACGTCTTTCCCCTGGACGAACTAGGCAGGCTCACCCTGGCCGCACGGCAGGACGCTCGAACCGTTGTCACCGATGACAAAGCCGGCATGTTCGCCGCTGTCACCGGCGACGTGCTCACCGCGGGACCGGACGCACACCTGGCACCCACGCACTACCAGGACTGGCTCCAGAAGGCCCATTGAATCGGGGCATGATCGTTCGGATCACCGGGTGGGACAGGCCCGACCGCGTCACCGTCATTCTCGGCCGAGGTGCCTGCGATGGTTGTCGGTGAGCGCCAGCGGCGGGACGTATCGACTCACCAGCGTGCGATGCCACCATGCTCGGGTGCGAACCAGCTCCCCGGGAGTGGTGAAGCGGTACTCGTAGAGTTGCGCACGCACATAGCGGGGCGGGGACTCAGGGAAGGGGTTGCGCCGCAGTAGGCGCAGGGTCGCCCGATCGTTTTCCAGCAGTCGCACCAGGAACGGGCCGAGCCAGTCCCGCGCATAATGCGGCGAAAAGGCGGCGAACCACATGAGCCAGTCCAGGCGCAGATGGTATGGAGCCCATTGCCGCGGCAGGCGGCGCAGGTTGCCCGGTTTGCCTTTGAATTCGTATTCCGTCCACTGTGTCTGTTCGGTGATCGCCTGGTCGTCGGTTCCCTCGATCACCACCTCGAACCGGATCCGGCCCACTGTGCCGAAGGCGCCGTAGGTGTTGACCAGGTGATAGGGGTTGAACGACCGGTTCATGAGCTGGTGGCTGGAGATCATGTTGCGCACCGGCCAGTAGCTCAGGAACACCACCAGCACCGTGAACGCGATGACCAACGCCGCGAACCACGGCGGCGGTCCCGGCAGCGAGGGCGGAGTGGGTACCGGGAGCACCGCTGCCGCCGAGGACTGACTGATCGCGCTACCGGCGAGGATGATCGTCGCCCAATTCAGCCACGCGAAGTTTCCGGACAGCACCAGCCACAGCTGGGTGACCAGGATGATGGCCGCGGCGATGCTCGCGACCGGCTGTGGAGCGAACAAGCCGAACGGCACGACGAGTTGCGCAAAATGATTGGCCGCGACCTCCACCCGATGCAACGGCTTAGGCATGTGATGAAAGAACCAGCTCAGCGGCCCCGGCATCGGCTGCGTCTCGTGGTGGTAGTACAGGCAGGTGAGATCACGCCAGCACGCGTCTCCACGCATCTTGATCAGTCCCGCGCCGAACTCGACGCGGAACAACAGCCAGCGCGCCGACCACAGCACCAGCAGCGGCGGCGCCGTGCGGTCGTTGCCCAGGAAGATCGCCAGGAATCCGACCTCCAGCAGCAGGGATTCCCAGCCGAACGAATACCACGCCTGCCCCACGTTGACGATCGACAGATAGAGGACCCACAGCGTCAGCCACAGCAGCATCGCGGCCCACAACGGCACCACGTCGGCCAGGCCGGCGACCATCGCCGCGGACAGCGCCACACCGATCCAGCAGACCACGGCGAAGAACCGGTCGGAATAGTGGACATGGAAGATGCTCGGCGCCTCCCGGACGGACCGCCGCGCCAACAATCGCGGCACCGGCAGCATCCCGTGTTCGCCGATCAACGCCCGGAACTGCCTGGCGGCCGCGACGAACGCGATCAGATAGATCGCCGCGGCACCGCGCGTCAGTACCTGCCTGCCCAACCAGTATTCGGGTGCGGTGAACCATTCCATGCCCGCATCTCCTCGGACCGCGGACGTTGCCAACCCACCTTCCGCCTACCTTAACCCGACCGCGCGCAAACCCGAGGACGGATGCCGGCGGGTCCGCTACATGGGATACAGACTGTGCTTGCGTGGGTTGAATTCGGCGGCCGCCTCCTTGTCCCGCAGCAGTTGGAGCGCATGCCGGATTTCGAGACGGGTGCGTGCGGGTTCGATCACAGCGTCGATGTAGCCGCGTTCGGCGGCGACCCACGGGGTGGCGACTGTCGTGTTCGGGAGCGTCGGCAATGCCTGGAAGGATTCAGCGTATGAGTGCCACTGGGGACGACGCCCGCGCCTTTGCCCTGTCATTGCCGGAAACATCCGAGCAGTTCACTTGGGGGATGCCGACTTTCCGGGTGGCGGGCAAGTTGTTCCTCACGCTTCCGGAGGCCGAGACTTCGATGGCGGTCCGCTGCCCCATCGCCGACCGCGACGAACTCGTCGTCGCCGAACCGGAGAAGTTCTGGATCGCCGCGCACGAAGCCAACAACGCCTGGGTCCGCGTGCGTTTGGCCGCGCTGGATGACGGCGACGAACTGCAGGCCATCGTTCTCGACTCATGGCGGCAGGCCGCACCTCGGCATTTGCTCGATGACACCCGGTGATCTCCCTATCGCCGGTCGTAAGGCCGGTGTCGAGTCAGCGTGCGCGGCGGCGGCGAGGGCGGGGAGCAAGCTTCAGGCCGAACAGCAGATCTGTATTGCGAACCGGGGTGGGTTGTTCGGACCTACGGAGCAGCCCGGCATGTCGTATCCAGCTGTGGTGCCAGTGGTACAGGTCCGGAAGGTTCACCTCGCATGCCGCGGCGATTCTGCGTAGCCGGAAGCCCGCTCCGCCGACAGCGCCGGCGAACAGCTTGCTGGTGGGTGTGTCGTGCGCTTCCTGATGGACGCGGGCGTCGTAGAGCAGCGGGCGCGCCAACGGCGGTATCACCCACACATAGAGGTCGGGCGCGTGTGCGTAGCCGATCGGACCGTTGAAGATCAGCGCGTCCGCGGTGAGGGCGACGCAAGGAATCGCGTTGAGTTCCATGGCGGTAGCGCCGGTGAACAATGCGGTCGCGAGCGCGGCGGCGTCGACGGGGTTGTCGGTTTTGGCCCGGATACGGGTGATGATCTCGTGATCCACGGGGATCGTGGTCAGGCCCGGCCCGACCGCGTACGCGAGATCCGGTGGCAGATCCAGGCGCAGACCATGCAGCAGGAACGCGGCTTGAGCGCCGCGCAGACGAGTGATGGTGTGTCCGCGGCTGGGACTATCGGCGACCAGACCGCCGAGGAACCGGTACAGGCTCAGAATGTCGTTCCACTCGTCGACCAAGCCGCCGCCGGAACCCTGCTGGATGCGGTTCGGCACGGAGAGGCGTGGCCGCAGAACCGTCAGCATGTGCGCGGCGAGACCGGCGCCGAGCGGGTCGGCCCAACTGCGCTCGTGCTGATCGAGGTCGTGGTGACACGGCTGCCCGCTGCGCTCGGCCAGCCACCGGCAGGTCGCTCGGATTCCTTGGGTGTAAACGGCGTCGACGCGCGCGAACTCGTCGGGCGGAAGGCTCCGGTGGGCGTCCGCTCGAAACGTGGTGACGTCTCCATCGGAGATCTGCGGCAACAGATCGTCTCCGGCCGCCTCGGGAAAGGTGACCATGCGTGATGGCCGGGCTCGGAGCTGTCGATAGCCGACCTGGCGGGTAGGGCCATCGGGAACCTGCCGAAATCCCAGCCGCCGGGTCGGCCCATCGGGCATTCGTCGATATCCGAGCTGCCGGGTCGGGCCATCGGGTATGGCGCCCCGCTTGGCCAATTCTGCCAGCTCGGATGGACGTAGCGTGGGCACGCTCGCGTCGACCACGGCTACAACCTCCTGGATGCATTGACCCGTGCCGGCACAGCGGGTTCGACGTCAGTTGCAGAGCATTCGATCACGTACCCAGCGGTAAGTGCGAAAAGTTCACCGAGATTTGATGTTGCTTATCTCACTGATAGTCGAAGTTTCAACCGAGACCGGTAGCGGCACGCGCATTCGACGGGATCGCCGCGCTGCTGGCAGCGGCAGCAAAATCCGGTTGCGTGGCACCGGCTTTCACGGAATCCCGGGTCTCCGACACCGAGAAGTGCCGAGCTGAGCGCTTGTTCACCCCCCTGGAACGCACAGGCGGTTTGCGCTGCTGCGGAGTCGTTCGAGACTGCGCATCGATGGGACCGCGTGCCGCCCCGGCGCAGGCCACGATCACCATGCCGATGCCCAACCACTGGACTGCCTGCATCTGCTCGCCGAGCAGCAGGAGTCCGACCCCTGCGGCCACGGCAGGTTCCAGGCTCATCATCACGCTGAACACCGCCGGCGTGATCCGGCGCAGAGCCTCCAACTCGATCGCGTGCGGCACGAGTGAGGACAGCACGGCCAGCGTCGCCGCCCCGGCCAGGAACACCGGATTCAGCAGTATCGCACCATCATTCGCGAGCACCGCGGGCAGCGCGAGCAGCCCGCCGAATCCCATGGCCAAGGCCAGTCCGTCGTGCCCGGCAGTGTGCTTGCCGACCACGGCGCTGCACGCGATATAGGCACCCCATCCCGCACCGGCGGCCACCGCGAACAGCACGCCGCTCCAGGACAGCGGTCCTTCGCTGTCGACCAGCAGCAGCACTCCCGCGCCTGCGAGAGCCACCCATACCGCGTCCCGCCAGCGCCGCGAGCCGATCAGCGCGATGGTGAGTGGGCCGACGAAGTCGATGGTCACCGCCATACCCAGTGGAATGCGGTCCAGCGCCGCGTAGAAGCACAGGTTCATGCCCGCGATCGCCACGCCGAGCCCGGCGATCGGGAGCAGCGCCGCGCGCTCGACCCGCAGCGCGGGCCGCCACAACAGCATCGCGAACGCACCGCCCAGCACGATACGGGCACACGCGACAGTCGTGGGCGAGGCGATCGAGAACAGGTGTTTGGCGACGACCGCGCCGAGCTGGATGCTCAGCATCGCGACGACCACGAGTAGGAAGGTGGGCACGCCGCCGCGTTGCGCGGCGAAGCGCGGCGCGATGCGTGCGGGGGTGTCCTGGACAGGACTGACGACCACGTGGTGCTCCGTTTCGGGACGCGCTTACGCCCGAGTGCGTAAGCGGGTGTGTTTGTGCGCGAGCAGCATTCGGACAACTCGCGCCTCGCCGGTCCCCTTGGATCGGCGAGGCGCGTGAATCGCTGGCGTGTAGCAGTGATTTCCGACGGCGTCTCAGCTCGCCGCGCAGGAGCACGTGCGCGACCCGCGACTGTGCTGGGTCGTAGCGAGGCGTCGGCTCCGGATTCGCGGCATTGTCGAGCGGGCGGGCGAGTGGAGCCGATTCAGGCCGGTCCACTCCAGGGTGGACGGTCTCGGGGCGTTGTGCGCTGCGCGCGACCGTGTTTCACAGCCGAAGACGGTAGCTTTGCTAAGCAACGATTTGTCAGCCGGTTGGTTGCCAGAACTCGGTAGGAATGTTGCGAGATGTATCTGGCGGTGTGCTGTTCGGCACACGAAACGGATGTGATCGATAAGTGCTTCCGCCGCACGGCGATAGGGCTCTGCCCCACGTCGCTTGATGCGGCGGTGGTGCACTAAGGCCGCTGGAAGTAGTGACCTTTGTCGATGTCGTCGATGAGGCCGGGCTGGGTCGGCTGCCATCCGAGCCTTTGCTGGGTCAGCGTGCTCGAGGCGGGAAGGTCCATCGCGTAGAAACCGGCCAGCCAGCCGAAGTGTGTGCCCGCATCCTGGGGTGCGACCGACGCGACCGGTACGCCGAGGTTCCGGCCGATCGCCGCGGCGATGTCGCGCGTCGCGACACCCTCATCGGCCACGGCGTGCAGGATCGCTCTCGCCGGGGCGTGCTCCAATGCCAACCGTGCCAGCCGCGCTGCGTCGAGTCGGTGCACTGCGGGCCACCGGTTGGATCCATCGCCGATGTAGCCGGCCACACCCTTCTCGCGTGCGATCGCGACCAGCGTCGCCACGAACCCCTTGTCACCTTCGCCGTGCACCGTCGGGGCGAATCTCAGCACGGTAGAACGGATGCCGCGGTCGGCGAGCGAGATCGTGAACTCCGCGGTGGTGAGCCTGAGCAAGGGGCCCTGGCGTGTCGTTCCCGGCTCCAGGTCGAATCCGTCCTCCTCGGTCAATAAGGGTCCGGCCGCGGAGCCGCCAACGCCGCCCGCGATGACCAGCGGCCGGTCCGAACCATCGAGCGCCGCGGCGATCGTCTCGACCGCGTGGCGGTCTGCTTCGGCCGCAGCCTGGTAGTTACCTGAAAACGCGAGGTCGTGTTTGAAGGCCAGGTGGATCACGCCGTCCGAATCGGCCGCAGCGTCGCGCAGCACATCGAGGTCATCGAGAGAGCCGCGCCGGACCTGCGCTCCGGCCGCAGTGAGCGCAACGGCCGAATCGTCCGAGCGTGCGAGGCCAACGACCTGGTGACCTGCGGCGATGAGTTCGGGAACGACAGCGGAGCCGATCCACCCAGATGCTCCGGTGACAAAAACGCGCATGAGATGTCCTTCGCGAGAGGTTCCGACCGACTGATGTCAGTCTCTGACATCACTTTAACAATGAAGTCAGTCCCTGTCATGACTTAGGATTCGGTCATGGGTCGATGGGAGCCGAATGCGCGCGGGAGGCTGGAGCTGGCCGCGCTCGAGCTCTACGCAGAACGCGGGTTCGAGCAGACCACAGTCGCCGAGATCGCCAAGCGGGCAGGACTCACCGAGCGCACGTTCTACCGGCACTTCGCCGACAAGCGCGAGGTGTTGTTCTCCGGCGGAACGGCGTTGCAGGATGTGCTGGTCGACACCGTCGCCCGAGCGCCCGACTCGGCCGCGCCGATCGAGGCGACCGCGGCTGCCGTGGAAGCCGTCGGCGCGGTGCTGGAGGAACGGCGGGAGTTCTCCCGGCAGCGGCAAGCCGTCATCGACGCGAATACCGAACTGCGGGAACGGGAGCTGATCAAGCTTGCCTCGTTGGCGGCGGCGGTGGCGGGGGCGCTGCGCGAACGCGGCGTCGCCGAGCCCGCGGCGCACCTGGCCGCGGAGACCGGGATCGCCGTGTTCCGGGTTGCGGTGCGGCGCTGGCACGACGAAGCGAACGCGAAAGAACTGCCGCGCCTGGTGCGGGAGTCGTTCGACGACTTGGCGGCCGTGATAAACGGCGAAGTCGGAACCGGCGCGGCGTCATAGACGTTGCGCCGATGCCACGACTTCGGTCAGTCGTTGCCGGGTTTGCCGAACTCTTCGATCAGCACGGGATACTGCTCCCCACCGTGTCCGGCGGCGATCGAGCGATCGGCTATCGCCTTGATCAACTTCGGCAGTTCGGCGTTGACACCCACTGCCTCACTCTCCTCGATCAGGTGTGCCATCGTCCGCACGTCGGTCTCCAGGGCCGACACCTCGGCCGGGAAAGAGCCGCTGTCGATCTGCTCGGCATACCCGGGCAGCCATTCGGCCACACCGGCGGCGATCTGCCGTGCAAACGGCGCGTACGTTGCGGCGTCGACGCCCGCCGTGCGGAGCATGGCGGTGCCATGGAGCCAGGCGTTCAGGACGCTCCACATCATGGCCAGGCCGGCCACGTCGTACAGGGACGCCAGCCCATGGTCCGCACCAAGGTAGGTGACGGTGCCGAGCGCATCGAGTGCCGACTTGTGTGCCTCGAAATCCGACTGCGGCCCGCTGTGCAGAATCACCGCCTCGGCGGTTCCGATCGCCGGCGGGACGGCCATGATGGCGCCGTCCAAGTAACGGGCGCCGCACTGCTCGGCCCATCGGGCGGCTTCCCGCGCCTGGGCCGAGCTGCCCGAGGTCAGGTTGATCAACATCGTGCCGTTCAGGTCGATATCGCTTGCGCCGAGCAATTCGTGCACGGCCTGGTAGTCGGTGAGGCAGATGATCGTCAAGGAACCTGCGGCGAGCGCGTCGCCAACCGTCGGCGCCAGCCGTGCACCCTCGGCCACCAGTTGGTCGGCTTTGGCGGTCGTACGGTTCCACACGGTTGTGGGATGCCCGGCTTCGAGGAACGCGCCGGCGAGTGCCCGGCCCATCAGTCCGAGTCCGAGAACTGTCACGGGTGTATTGGTTTCGTTGTTCATGGCAGCATCGTCAACGTTGATACCGGTGTGAAGGTCAAGTGAGGTTGCGATGCGGATCGGGGAACTGAGTCGCCGGACAGGCGTCAACGCTCATCAGTTGCGCTACTACGAGGCCCAGGGCCTGCTGGAGGCAGACCGCGGTGCGAACGGTTACCGCGAGTTCGACGAGCACGCCGTGCTTCGGGTGAAGCAGATCCGGCATCTGCTCGGTGCGGGTTTGTCCTCCGAGGACATCGCCTACCTGCTGCCCTGTGCGGTCGGAGAAGCTCCGGAACTGCTCGGCTGTCCCGAGTTGCTGGCCGCGATGCGGTCACGGCTGCAGCGACTGGACGAGCAGATGGACAGACTCGCTCAATCCCGCGACGCTCTTGCCAAATACATCGATGCGGCCGAGCAAATGAGCAGCGACAACTACCCACCATTTGACGGTGTCGGCCTGGAACCCGTCCCTGCCTGAGCATCCGGGATGGTCAGCCGGTACGCGCGCACACCGCGATCGACCGGCTCATCGCCCGCCGCGGCATCGCACTGCGGGAGAAGGCGCTGCGGCGGATGCTCTACGAAACCTGCGCCGGCACCGAGGAAGTCCTGCGGACGGTCAACCAGCGGTCTCGGGACGGTCCGGCAGGCCGAGGCGCAGGTGCTCGCTGTGGTAGATCGCCTCGTCCAAGAGTTGAGCGACGTGGTTGTCGTAGAGGCTGTAGACGATGCTGCGGCCGGAGCGGGCTCCGGTGACCAGTCCCAGGTGACGTAACAGCCGAAGTTGGTGGGAGACGGCGGATTGTTCCATCCCGATCGTGTCGGCCAGGACGCTCACCGATCGCGGGCCTTGGCGCAGCTCGGTGAGGATCATCAACCTACTGGGGGTGGCCAGCGCCTGCAAGGTGGTCGCCACATGCTGAGCGGACTCGGGATCCAGGCGCGCGACGTGCCGGTCTCTGCCTTTGACGCCGTGTCCCATAGTGGAAAAGCATACTCTAGGAATAAATGAAGACCTGTTCATGTCTTCTGATATGGTCGGTCGGTCTTCCCTGGCTGTCCTGGAGGTGAATCGTGGCCGCGCCGACGCTCGCGCCGACTCGACCGAACCCGGCACCCGATCTGGTGCCGGTGCGCCGGACCCGGTTGTTCGCACTGCCCGAGGTTCGATGGGCCGCCCTTGCCGTGGGATTGTTCCTAGCTGGTCTGGCGGTGCAGCTGACCGATGGGCCGCGGTGGGTGTGGTGGGCGTTGTATCTGGCCTGCTATGCAGCCGGCGGATGGGAGCCGGGACTTGCGGGGTTGCGGGCGTTGCGTGCAAAAACGCTCGATGTCGACCTGCTCATGGTCGCCGCGGCGATCGGTGCGGCGACGGTCGGCCAAATCACCGATGGCGCATTGCTGATCGTCATCTTCGCCACCTCCGGCGCCCTGGAAGCACTGGCCACCGCCCGGACCGAGGATTCGGTGCGCGGACTGCTGGATCTCGCGCCGGAGACGGCGAATCGGGTGACCGGCGACGGTGCGGAAGAGACGGTGCACGCCGCCGAGCTGCGAGTCGGCGATGTCGTCGTGGTACGGCCCGGCGAGCGGATCGCCGCGGACGCGACCGTGATCTCCGGTGGCAGCGAAGTCGATCAGGCCACCATCACCGGCGAGCCGCTGCCGGTGGACAAGACCGTCGGCGACGAGGTGTTCGCCGGGACTCTCAACGGCACCGGCGCCCTGCGTATTCGCGTCGAGCGCCGCGCGGAGGACTCGGTCGTCGCGCGGATCGCGGCGCTGGTCGAGCAGGCCGCGCAGACCAAGGCTCGCACCCAGCTGTTCATCGAGAAGGTCGAACAGCGCTACTCGATCGGCATGGTGATGGTCACCGTGGCGGTGTTCGCCATTCCATTGCTGTTCGGGGAGGCGGTGCGGAGCGCGCTGTTGCGGGCGATGACGTTCATGATCGTCGCCTCCCCCTGCGCGCTGGTACTGGCCACGATGCCGCCGTTGCTGGCGGCAATCGCCAACGCGGCTCGACACGGTGTGTTGGTCAAATCCGCTGTGGTGATGGAAAAGCTGGGTACCACCGGGCGGATCGCGTTCGACAAGACCGGCACCCTGACCCGCGGCGCGGCCGAGCTCATCGAAACCCATTGTCTGGATGCGCGATTCAGCGATGCCGAGGTGCTGCGGCTCGCGGCGGCCGCCGAGCAGCCGAGCGAGCATCCGTTGGCGACGGCCATCGTACGCGCGGCCCGGAGTCGTGGTCTCAGCCTGCCCGAGATAGCCGATTTCACCGCACATCCGGGTCGCGGTGTAACTGCCCGCGTCGGTGATCGGATCATCGGCGTCGGCTCCCCCGCCGCCACGTCAGATACCGATAGCTCCGCCGAAACCGCGGCACTCCGCGCCATCATCGACGCACTGCAAACCGGCGGCTACACCGCTGTCGTCGTGACCTGCGAGCAGCTACCGATCGGAGTGCTGGCTATCACCGACCAGCTTCGGCCGGAAGCGGCGGCGGCCGTGCGCGCCGCCACCGAACTGACCGGCGCAACGCCGGTCCTGCTGACCGGTGACAACCGAGCCACCGCCGACCGGCTCGCCGCCGAGGTCGGCATCACCGATGTCCGTGCCGAACTACTGCCCGACGACAAAATGACCGCCGTGCGACAGCTCCAGGCTGACGGGCAAAAGGTGACCGTGGTCGGTGACGGCATCAACGACGCGCCCGCCCTCGCCGCCGCCGAGGTAGGCATCGCGATGGGCGGCGCGGGAGCCGACCTCACTTTGCAAACCGCCGACGCCGTCATCGTTCGCGACGACCTCACCACGATTCCCGCGGTGATCGCGCTGGCACGACAGGCGCGCCGGATTGTCATGGCCAACTTGGCAATTGCCGCCACCTTCATCGGCGTGCTCGTCGTCTGGGATCTCGTCGGAACTTTGCCCCTGCCGCTGGGCGTGGCCGGACATGAGGGATCCACGGTCATCGTGGGCCTCAACGGGCTACGCCTGCTGCGCCGGGCAGCATGGGAACGCGCTGCCGGATGCCGGGACCGCAAGTGACGAGTTGGAAGCGCGCGGATCTGCGCGACGTCCGGCTCGGTGAATCGCGCGGCGGCGAGGATGGCCAACGGTCGGGTGCAGACGCATCCGCCGCGCCACGGACGCCGAAGGATTCGGCGCGGGAGGTGGATGACGATTCTCTCGCCCGGTGCCGGCGCCTGATCAGGTCACCGGCACCTACGCGAGTGATGGATCAGCTGAGTCGCGGATAGCGGTCGCCGTCGAGCGCTTGTCCCGGCTCCCGGTCCGGCACCTTGTCCTGATACCACGAATCCGGGTTCGGGTGGTAGACCGCCTGTGCGTCCATATATACCGACGCCAGCGAAATTCGCGTCGAATCCGTGTGATTGGCGCCTGCGGAGTGGACCAGCCGAGAGTGATGGAATGTGCAGTCACCGGCTCGCAGCGGGACTGCCACCTGTGGCCACCAGCGCAGTTCCGGTCGGACGTCGAACGGCTCTTCGTTCACGGGCAACGTGTCGCCAGGCCAGCGGTGTGAACCCGGTATGAACGTCAGGCACCCCCGCTCCACAGGTACGTCGACCAACGCTACCCAGGCGGTGAGGGTTACCGGCGCTGCCGCTATGGGGAAAGCAGGGTCGTCGATGTGCAGCGGTGTGGGGGCGCTTCCCGACGAATGCTTGCGCAGCAGTTCAGATTTGAACATGCGCAACGGACGCCCGGCCAGACGTTCGGCGATGGCGGTGATCTCAGGGTGCAGTGCGAGCTTTCGCATCGGCGCACTGGCGTTCTCCGGTTCGGCCACCCAATCCATCACCTTCCCGCCTTCGGGTGCATCCCAAGAGACCGTGGGCTGCTGGTGCAGTTGGGCATGGGCGTCGGTCAGGAACTCGTCTATCTCCATCGCACCGAGTACGCGTGGAATATGGACGTAGCCGTCCCGGCGGTACCGCTCGACGAGATCGACCGGAAGGGCCTCCGCTATCGGGATCTCGCTGCCGCTGGAATGATCAGGTGCTTTAGTCACGAGCCCCACGGTAGGAGGCGCTTAGGACGAATCGGATCCTAAGCGAATGCGCGGATGCCGAGCCGCGCCATGTGCCTCGCCCTGACAGCGAGCTACCGGCTCAGCACCGGAGGACATCGCTGCTGAGCAGCACTGTCCTGCCGGTGGTACCCGTCCCGTTCCCCGAGCGCGCACGGCCGGGGAACGGGACGGCTGTACTCAGTCCGCGGGGACTTCGCTGCGGTCGCCGCTCCAGAGCGTGTGGAACTTGCCCTCGGCATCGATGCGCTCGTAGGTGTGCGCGCCGAAGAAGTCGCGCTGCGCTTGGGTGAGCGCGGCCGGGAGACGCTCGGCGCGCAGGGCGTCGTAGTACGACAGCGACGACCCGAACGCCGGTACCGGGATGCCCAGCAGGGTCGCGGTGGACACGACACGCCGCCAGCTGTCGATCGCGGTCTCGATCGCCTCGCGGAAGTACGGCGCGAGGATCAGGCTCGGCAGTTCCGGGTTCTCGTCGTAGGCTTCCTTGATCCGGTTCAGGAACCGGGCCCGGATGATGCAGCCGCCGCGCCAGATCGTGGCGAGGTCACCGGGGCGCAGGTTCCAGTTGTATTCGACACTGCCCGCGGCGATCTGGTCGAAGCCCTGGGCGTAAGCGACGACCTTCGACGCGTACAGCGCCTGCCGGATGTCTTCGGTGAACTGCTCGACGTCGGTCGGCTTGTCCGCCAACCGGCCCGAGGCCAGACCGGTCGCGGCTTTACGCTGCCCGCGCGACCCGGACAGTGCCCGTGCGAAGACCGCTTCGGCGATGCCAGTCACCGGTACCCCGAGATCGAGAGCGGACTTCACCGTCCAGCGGCCGGTACCCTTCTGCTCGGCGGCGTCGACGATGACGTCGACCAGCGGTCGCCCGGTCTTCGCGTCCACCTGCTCGAGCACCTGGGCGGTGATCTCGACCAGGTAGCTTTCCAGGTCTCCTGCGTTCCACTGGGTGAAGACATCGGCGATCTGCTTGGCGTCGAAACCGAGCGCGTCACGGAACAGGTGATAGGCCTCGCCGATCAGCTGCATGTCGGCGTACTCGATGCCGTTGTGCACCATCTTGACGAAGTGTCCGGAACCGTCCGGACCGATATGCGTGCAGCACGGCGTGCCGTCGACTTTCGCCGCGATCGATTCCAGCAGCGGACCGAGCGAGTCGTAGGACTCCTTCGGGCCGCCGGGCATGATCGCCGGGCCGTTGAGCGCGCCCTCCTCGCCACCGGAGATGCCTGCGCCGACGAAGTTCAACCCGCGCTCCCGCAGCGCAGCCTCGCGCCGGATGGTGTCGGTGTAGAGGGCGTTGCCGCCGTCGATGATGATGTCGCCGGGCTCCATCGCGGCGGCGAGTTCCTCGATCACGGCATCCGTGGCGGCACCCGCCTTCACCATGATCAAGACGCGGCGCGGCTTCTCCAGCGCGGCGACGAACTCCTCGACGGTTTCGGTGCGCACGAAATCACCGTCGTCGCCATGCGCCTCGAGCAGTGCGTCGGTCTTGGCGATGCTGCGGTTGTGCAGCGCCACCGTGTAGCCGTGCTTGGCGAAGTTGCGGGCGATATTGCTGCCCATGACCGCCAGGCCGGTGACCCCGATCTGTGCACGTGCTGTAGAGGTCGGCATCAATCAGCTCTCTCGTTCGACAGGTGTGGCGGGTCCGCGCGAAGCCGTTCGGCGGATGCCTCGTGGAGTCCCTTCCACGACGCCTCAGACCTTACCTACCGCGCCGGTTCGAACATGTGCCGCATAGCGGGCCGGTCGCCGGTTTCGTGGTCGCAGGTGATAGCAACTCCGTCGGCCGGGAATCGGGGTGTCGGTTCCGCATGACGATTTCCCAGATCAGGACCATCACCGCGCTTGTCGAGGATCAGGACCGGGCCAAGCGGTTCTATACCGAGGTGCTCGGATTCACCGTTCGCGGCGTCCCGGTGATGGGGACGAATCGATGGCTCGCGGTCGCGCCCGGCGAGTCGGAATGGCCATCATGCTGCACAAACCGTTTCCAGGCGCGTCCAGCGGGACGCTGACGGGCGTGATTCCCGACAGTGAATATCTCGACGGCGTCGTCGCCCGGCCGCGCGAGGCCGCGGCGCAAGTCGAGGGACCTTGGGCCCGATGCCGCACCATCCAGAACCCACGACCGCAGACCGCGTGATCGGCGCAGTCGCCAAACCGACCCGACGCGACATCCTGGACCTGCTGCTCGACGGTGAGCGATCGGTCCAGCAGATCGCCGAACGCTTCGACATGGCGCGGCCCGTTGTCTCCGAGCATCTCGAGGTGCTGCAGGACTGTGCTCTGGTCAGCGAGAAGAAGCGGCGACGGCATCGCTACTACCGCGTCGAGCCGGAACCCCTCCACGATCTGCAGTCCTGGCTCGACCTGTTCGAGCGGTTCTGGCACGACCGCATGCGCGATCTGGGCGCGACACTCGACGCGATGCCCGACGAATCCGACAGGACGGACCCGATCGGTGACCGACGACCTCACCACCGTCGAACTCGACGACCCAACCGCCCAACTGGCCCGCAGACCGTGGAACTGGCCAGGTAAGCAGGTCGGGGCCCAGGCATTTCGCGAATCACCTCACCTCAGTGGATCTTGCCGACGGCTACGCGACTTCAGCCCAATTGCGCACCCGGAAAACGCTTCCGAAACCGCTCGACTTCATCCTCGTCGAGCTCACCCGCCGAGCTCCCCCACGGAATCGACTCGGGATTCCCGGACTCCGGCCGCCCACCGTCGCGAAAGAACTCCTTGAGCGTGGCGTCGATTGTCTTCTCGACGAACCGATTCGGATCCCCGTCCACTGCGGGCCGGGAAGTACAACTGATCTCCAGCACCTTCCGCCCCTCCGGAAGATCATCGGTCGTCAGCTCTTCGTTGTATTCCAACCATTGCGCGACCAGCCGGAACGAGTCGAACCAATCCTCATCAACCGCGAAATATGTCGGCTCGTTACCGATTTCCAGCGCCATCCGCTTGGCATAGATCCCGACAATCCGAACCGCGTCGCTCACCGTGCCGTAGATGTATACACTCCCCCGAACCATAGCCATGAGCAGTGTATAACAGCTGAAACACTGCGACCTGGTGCGCTGACCCTCGATCTACCAACCGGCTGGACCGTCACCTGGGATCTGCGCTCCGAGGGGCATAGCACCCGAGCCTTGTTGAGTCACACCGGATTCGACCCCGACCACCCAACCGCCCAACTGGCCCCGCAGCGTCATGCGCAATTGCCTGCCGGCACGTGCGAGTGGGGATGCGCAGTAGCCGTATTCGGCCCATGTCCGAGCGGCGGGCGGTTTCCTTGGACCGGCCGCGCCCGAGCGGAGTGGAATCGACGACCCACACGTCGTCGGTCCACAGTGTCGTGTCGAGGGACAGCGCCCTGATCATCGCGGTGATCAGGGTCGCGGCCTTGCGGAATCGTTTGTTGTGGCCCGAGCTTCCCGGCGACGCGCGAGGAAATCGGTTGTGTCTCAATAATTTCCGTCTTGTCAGCTGCGGCGCACACCGCCTCGCGAGTTCAGCGGGGCGAACAGCACGTGCTCGAGGACGATGTCGGCGACACCTGAGGGGGGCATCGTCGTGACGACCTCGAGCGTCGCTGCCGTTCTGAGCAGGGGCTCCACCGTCTCGATGTACTCGAGTGTCTCGGCGCGTTCAGCGGGGTCCTTCCCGTACTGATTGTCGGTACGGGTTCTCAGCCGCTTGATGAGAACCTCGACCGGGGCGCTGAGCAAGACGACATGGTCGAAGCGGGGATAGAACAGGGTCTGATTCCGCGTCGTGCCCTGCACGAACAGCACTCCTTGATGCTCCTCCGACTCGTCGGAAAGCAACGCCTCGATTCGGTCCTCGCGCCACAGTCTCTCGCCGTCGACCGTTTCGAAATAGTCACCGTAGTCGGTATCCACGGTCCGGTAGCCACGCGCGGCGAGCTCATACAGCAACGATGTCTTGCCCACACCAGACATGCCCGTCACCAGCACACGCTTCACAAGAGGGAAGGATAGGCGGTTCCATCCCGACGACGGCCGATCTCTGAAATCAGTCA
>NZ_BDBA01000032.1 GCF_001612745.1 Nocardia amamiensis NBRC 102102
GTGAGGTGACCGGTTCCCTCCGGACAGTGGCCACTCGTAGGGTGGTTACGGAAAGTGAGGGAACAGTTCGTGGGTCAGCATCGCAGGAAGTACTCGCCGGAGTACAAGGACGAGGCCGTGAGAATGGTGATCGAGTCACCGGAGCGGTCGATCGCGGAGATCGCTCGTGATCTGGGCATCAACTCCGGGACGCTGACGAATTGGGTGGCAGCGCATCGGAAGAAGAATCCGGTCGCCGAGGAACCGTTGACGATGGCGGAGCGGGCGCGGCTGCGGGAGCTCGAACGCGAGAACCGGGAACTGCGTATGAAGGCAGAATTCTTGGAAAAAGCGGCGGCCTTCTTCGCGAGCCGGCAGCAGTGAAGTTCGCCTTCATCGCCGAGCTGGACGAGGAGAAGGCCTATTCTGTGGCGTTCATGTGCCGGAATCTGGATGTGTCGCGATCGGGCTATTACGAATGGAAGTCACGACCGGTACCCGAATCCGAGGACCGGCGCGAGGATTTGAAGTTGATGATCCGGGTTGTGTTCGACGACAGCTATCACACATACGGATACCGGCGTATCCACGCGGTGCTCACCGGCTCCGGTCACCTGGTCGACGACGACACCGTGCGCAAGCTGATGCGCGAGATGGGGTTGTGGCCGGTCCAGCCGCGGCCGTGGCGGCCGATCACCACCGACGCCGAGCTCGACCACCGGATCCCCGATCTGGTGGGCCGGGACTTCACCGCGGCCGGGCCGGGACGCAAATTCGTCTCCGACATCACCTACATTCCCACCGGGGAAGGCTGGCTGTATCTGGCGACGGTGATCGACTGTGGCACGAAGATGGTGGCCGGCTGGTCGATGGCCGACCATTACCGGACCCCTTTGATCGAAGCCGCTCTCGATATGGCAGCCGGTCGCGTGCCGATCGTGAAGGACGCCATCTTCCATTCTGATCGCGGATCGAACTACACGAGTTACGCTTTCGGGAAGAAGCTGGCGCGGATGGGGATGAAACAATCGGTAGGACGCACCGGCGTGTGCTGGGATAATGCAATGGCGGAATCGTTCTTCGGCGCCCTGAAAAATGAGTGGCTGCACCGTGTTTCGTTGGCTACTCACGCCGATGCGCGGCGCGCGGTTGTGAAATACATTGAGACGTTTTACAATCGGAAACGTCTCCACTCGGGACTCGGCTACAAGACGCCACAGCAGGTGCATACCGCATTCCTGAATCAGCAGATAGCGGCATGAGATAGACCTACGGGGCCGCTGTCCGGAAGCCACCGGGCTCCTCAATGCTGGGAACGCTGTGAATTTGTCAATGAGCTTAAGTAGGTGCGGGACGGTCAGGACCGGCTTGTGGCCATCGGAGCGCTGATGAACATGCATGGATTGCGTCGTGTGTTACTCGCTCTCGTCGAGTCGGTAGGTTTGCCGCGATGGGCCGTCGACTGCGAGTAACCCGAGTTCACGGTCATATTTGCCGTTGATAGTTCGGACGTTGAGGTCACTGGCAGGTTGGGTGTGTTTTTCGGCCCAGTAGGGCATGGGGATAAGGAATTCGTCGGCGAGGAGTTTCCCGGTGGCTCGGTCTTCGCTGCTGTTGAGCGCTTTCTCGTAGTCGGCGCGGTCGGTGCTGAGGATGGCTTCCGTGCCTTCGAAGAGTTGGTCGAATCTGTCGGTGAGGGCTGAGCGGTCGTCGAAGGGATGGCGGAAGCTGAGGAATCCGCGCTGGAAGTCATCACGATGTCTTTCGACGTCGATCCGCCATCGTTCACCCCAGGAGGTCGCGTAGATCTCGTCCAGCCATGCGGTGGTTGTGTTCTCGTTGATGACTTCACCTTCGTGGCGGCAGAGAATATCCCACGCCAGTCTGGTCGGTGTTTCTTCGTAGACGCCGTCGGCCCACAGTGTTTTGTTCTGTCCGCGCTGCCGGTAGTGGGGTTGGTGCACGGTCACCGGTACCGGTGGGAGGGCGCCGATGCGGTTGGCTCGGCCGAAGCGTTGTAGTAGGGCTTCGAGGTTGGCCGCGGAGGTGTAGCACATGTCGAGGTCGATGTTGAGTGAGACTTCGAGGGCCTGTGTACCGACCAGCAGTCCAGGCTGGCGTTGTTTGCCGACTTCGAAACGGTCGAGGATGCGTCGCTCGATGGTTGTGCGGTCGCAGCGTCTGAAGCGTGAGTGCAGCAGGAAAGCCGAATCGCTGCCGTGGGGTTCGATGCAGGATGGTGCCAGGTCCCGGTAGAGGGTGATGGCGTCTTTGATGTTGTTGGCGACGACCAGCACTGAGCGGCCGGCGGTGAGCTGGTCGCGGATTTCGTCGATGGATTGCGGGTCGGTGAGGCGGGAGGGGCGGGTGTGGATTCGGTGTCGGGCTGGTGCTGCGGTCTCGGCGGGTGGGGTGACGAGGCGGAGGGGTTGTTCGAGGGTGTTGGTTACGAGATCGGTGAGGCGGGTCGGCAGTGTGGCGGATAGGACGGCGATGCGGCCGCCGATCTGTTCCCAAAACCGCATCATGGCCAGGATCAGGCCCAGGCGGCGGGTGTCGAAGGCGTGCAGTTCGTCGAGGATGAATACGGAGTTGGCGCTATCGAGCAGGATGCTGGAATGCACCGGCCCAGCGAGCGCTCCGCGTAGGAGTTGGTAGGGCGTGCCGACGCGCAGCAGTTCCCGAAAGTTCTTCGTGGCTTGCGCCCGGGAGCGGGCCTTGCGGGCAGCTGCGACGGCGTCGTTGTCGTGTTCGTCGGTGTCGTCGGCGAGTGAGTGGGCGAGATGGTATGATGCGGCTTTGGAGTGGGCGACACCGATTCCGTCTCGGGTGTCCAATTCTTTGGTGAGCCGGTTGGTCATCGCGTTGATGCTGGCAAGGTATGGCAGGACGTAGAAGACGCGGGGGATGCTCTCGCTGCTCTTGGTGAGTTCGCTGATCTGGGTGCGTGCCCACAGCAGGGATGCTTCGGTTTTGCCGCTGGCGGTCCAGGAGCGCAGCAGCAGGTGACCACGGGTGTCGTGGGCGTTCTGCTGCTGGGGGCGCAGCGCGTACCCGTCGTGGGTGAGTCGTTCGATCAGCTGACCGGGGTAGTCGGCGGTGAGGGGTTGGCGTGTGTGCAGGTAGGCCCCTGGAGCGGAGGAGAGGTGGTCGGCCATGGTGAGAGCGCCGAGCAGCAGCACTGCCGTGCGGCCGTCGCTGTCGCCGTTGCGCAACGGCCACTCCCAACGGTCGATCAGTTTCTCCAGCACTGCGTGGGCTCGGGCAGCCAGCTCGTCGATCGTCACCTCGGTGATGCTGTCGTCGACGGGCAGCCCATAGTGGCGAGCGGTGTCGTGTAGCCACCGGCAGAGTCGGATGAGGTGGTCGTTTTCGGCGGGAAAGAATTTTGTGGTGAACGTTGTGGCGTTGTCATCGCCGTACTGGGTGAAGACAGGAAGCTTGCGGGCGTTGCTGCCGCCGGTGAAGGCGCGGTGGTGACCAGCGACGGCGGAAGCGACCCACACACGGTCGCGCTCCGGGTAGTCGTTCAGTAGCAGGCTGACGAACCCGAGCGAGAGGACTTCATGTCGCTGACCCCAAACGGTTGGCGGCTCATCGGTGTTGGCGATCTGGCGTTGGAAACCGTACGGGAATTTCCCCGTGTCGTGTAGCAGCGCGGCCAGCTCCGCCCATGTCCAGAACTCATCGGGAAGTCCAGGGATACGCCCGACGCGGGCTCGTATCCGCCGCAGCACTTTCAGCGTTTTCAGTGAGTGGGTGGTCAGCAGCTCGCCAGGTCGCTGCGGCTGCCCCGGCTTCGCGCGACCGGGGCTTTTAGCCCGCAACTCATACATCTGCTCTCCCGGCAGGAATTCGCCATCGATGGTGTTGCATTCTTGTGCTGGGTGGGGTGGTCAGGCGGTGGCGAACTGTGCCGGATGAGTGGACGGAAGCAGCGCGATGGCCTGACCGGTTTGCGTTGCCAAGCCGGTGTCGACCTGGACGGCGGCGCCTTGGGCGGCGTAGCAGTAGCTGCCCCAGCGCTTGCGGGCTCGGTCATCGGAGATCGCGGTGGTCAACCGCATCGGAGTTCCCGCGGTGCCGGGAATCTCCTGAGGCATGACAGCGTGGCCTTGAACCCCTGACCTGGAGACCAGGTCGGTGCGTCCGGTTTTGACTGCGACCAAGTCTTGGCTGCGGCCCAGCCGTAGTGGCCAGACCGGGCGCCGGAGCGCCCGCTGCCACATGTCGAGGTTCTCGATCAGCCACACGGTGAGGGTGGTGTGGGCGAGGAATTCTCGGTCTTTGATCGTGATGTTGGTGGGTGTCCCTGGGCTGCCGAGGGGATGGTAGGTCTCGAGGTCGACGCCGGTGCCTTCGGCACGAAAGGTCATGGCGAAGCGCGTGGTTTCGGGCACCTGATCCCATCCGCCGACAGCGGCAGCGAGGAACCCGCCAACCGTGGACGGTGGGGGACAGGGCAGCCCGACCTGCACCCCCGCGTACAGCGGGTTGCGGAAGCTGACGATCGGAGCGGTGACAACGATTTCCAGCGCCTGGGTCATACGCATCTGTGTCCTCTGCATGGGGAGCGGTCCATCGGGTAGTTCACGACGGCGCTACCGCGGTGCAGGGTCGTCGAACCAGTCGTCACGCTTGCCGTCGGTGAACTCCTCGGCCAGCGTGTGCAAGACGGTGCGGGGATGGTCGATAGTGACCCTTTCACTGTCGATGAGGTCGGCCAGATCCGTGCGGGCGCGTTCGCGCAGATCACCCAGAAACCCTGGGGCCCAGCCGATGCGGACTGCGCCGTCCAACTCGTCCTCCCACGCCTCGATCTCCTCGCGCAGGATGTCGGTGTCGAAGTGGGTCTTGCGGTCGCGTTCGCGCACGAGGCGGGTGAACGGGTTGGTGCCGCCATTGATCGGCGCCAGGATGATCAGGCCCGGTGTGCGGTCGCCGTAGTGCGCGGATTGCTTGGCTCCGCCCTTGACCGCAGCCATGGTGCGCAGCAGCACTGCGACGCGGCGGCGTCGTTCCTCGATCGGCAGCCGAACACACTGCACACCGCGCAGCGACACTTCCACCGCCCCATCGGCCATCAGCTCAGCGACGACCGACGGGGACAGGGCGGCCTTAGTGGTCTTTCCGCTGACCTCGAAAGTACCGACCCGGGGAAGATCCAACAGCAGGTCACCGGCGAGGTCAGCGGTGTAGAGCTCATGTTCGTGGATGACCGGGTTCGTGCCCGGTTCGAAACCGCGGCTCATGGTCCCCCAATCCATGACCGGCTTGTTCGGAACAACCGCGACCAACGTACCGGTCGCCAACACGGTGTCGCGCATGAAGGCTTTCGACTCACCCCGCTTGGCGCCGTCCTCATCCGCCTTGACCGCGATCATGTACCCGAACAGGTCGTCATCGAGATACTGGTCGGGCCGCCCCTTGGTGTATGCCTGCTGCTTTTTGCCCTCACCGCTGCGAATCACGGGCGAGACAGGCTCGGTGGCGGGCAGAGAGTCACGAATCCAGAGGCGCGACGCCTGCGCCGACACATACGGGTAGGTTGCGCGGCCGACATTGAACTGCTTGACCATGCCGCGGTTGTCCTCGCCACGGCCGTTGTTCGGGGCACCGGCCTTGATCTCCAGGATGGTTTGCCCCACCAGGTATGTCATCGTTACTGCTCCTCGGTGTTGTCGGTGGTGATGGTTGCAGCGGCATCGGCGATGTCGTCGAGGTCCTCACGTGACCCTTTCGGCTGCCAGTCACGCTCGGCGAGCGCTTCGATAACCGCGTAGACCAGCAGGCGCCGATACGTCCATGCCTTGTCGTCGTCGAAAAGCAGGCGGCACTCTTTCGCGGAGATCAACGTTTTCGGTGTTCCGGCTGGGCGGCTTTTCACCAGCCAGTCGACGGCCTGGGTGCGGAACCAGCCGTCGAGGTTGCCGCCGCGGGCGTTCGCGCGGATGAAGTCCCGGAACGGCCCTGGCCGGGAGTCCTGGCCGAGGAGGGCAGCGACCCTGCCGGCCAGTTCGGTGATTCGGGTGAAGTCTTTCTCGTCCATACGCAGCACCTCGATGCAGTAGGAAGACATGAGCGGAGCTATCCGACGCACCTGGTCGGGGATCGCTCCTTGAACGGAAACCTGTTCCAGCAGATACGCGGTCGTCCGGTGAAACACCGCCTCGGGATCGGAGAACGCACGCTTGGCGAGGAACGCCTCACCGGGAACAGTTTTGGTGGCCTGGGCGGCGACCACGGTCGGGTACCCTGCGCGACGATCGGCGTCTCGGGCCGTCGAGCGAAGCCACTCCGCCACAGGCTGCGCCATCTCCTGCGTGCGCAGGTACTGCTCCTTATTGGAATTCGACAGCACGATCAACTCCACCCCCGCGCGCAACCGGTGACCATAGCTACGAACAGCCGTCAGCACAGCGTGCTCACGCCCGTAGGGTCCGATCTTGGTCTTCTGCGGGGGCAGCCCCGCAACGGCGAGCGTGCGTTCAACAGCGACCTGGGTCATGCGCGCCAAGAATTCGGAATCCCAGGAGTGGATGGCCGCCGCACGACCACCACCCAAGTCGGCTCCATACGGGAAGGCCCAAAGACTGGCCAAGCACGGGTAACACAGCGGAGTGCCCTCGTGACCAGGTGCAGTGGTGTTCCGGTGCTCGCGACTGGCGCCCAGCGGAATGTCGACCTTGCCATACCAGCCACACGCCGGTCGGTCGCAGTACTCACACGGCACCGCAGGCCAGTCGACCGGGTCAGGCATCGACCGCCACTGCCGGATCCACTCGCGTCGCTCCTCCGGCGATTGCTTGCCGCGGGAGGTGGGATTGATCTTCGAGTTGGGCCACAACAGATAACTCGCACCCAGCCAGAACCCACCAGGCTCGGCGGCTTTGGCGACCTCTGCGGTCGTCTGGAGGTGCTGGGTCATCGTCTCGACGACGTTCGAGAACTGCTCGGACGTCAGTTCCTCGGGATGCTCGATCTCGGCCAGCGCGGCGAGAGCGAACGCGCCGATTCGCTGAATCGGACTCGGGGTCAGAACAACCCGATACTGGTGAACCGATACGTCAGACATCCATCCTGGCTCTCAGAGCTGAGTGAAGCAGGTAAGAAAATTGCGGGGGCCGGTCGTCATCTCGCGCAGCCCGCCTGGACGATGAAGGCCATAGTTCTAGGTGCGGATCCAGCCCATACCGGCGGCATTGTTCTGGCCTAACCCCCAACTATGGATCGCCTGAAGGGTTTTGGGATCTCCGCTGACCTCGACCTCCACGCAGGCTCCCGGCTTCTTACCTTTCTCACGCCTGCGCCTTGCACCGCGAACGAACGTTTGGGCCCGACCCAGGTCACCGCTTCCAGCGTCACATCCGGATCGAGGCCAAGCGTCTCCGCTTTACGACGCAGATTCCCCTGAAGATAGAAATCCCATTCCGGCTCACCAGGAAGACACCACGCTTGCCGCGTTCTCCGTACACCCGAACCATCCTTGCCCGAACCCTTCATCACCACCGGGGTACTCGTGCGGAACACTGCACGCCCCGAAGCGAACACCGGCGGCTCGGCCAACTCGACCTGGTCCACGATGAATGCTGCTGGACCCCAAGCAATCACCGGCATTATCAACAACGCCTTCGCCCACGCCTCCACGACCTCGGGCAGTGGACTACCGATCTCCAGCACACCAGGACCGCCTGCACTGTAGACACGCGGCCTCTTGCGGGCGGCGGGGAACATCGGCGCCGAGTACCCGAACGGCGCCATGCCGTGCGGGCCATAGCCGCTGTTGTGGAGTGCGGCACCCAACTCTGGCGCAGACCCTTTCAGCAGGGTGTAGGCCAGCGCTCGCCCAGGCGCCAGCACGTCGTCCCACGCCAACTCGCGGGCTCCGGTATGGAACATCAAACGCAGACGCATGACGACTTTCCTCGACAGGTTCGGCTCTCTCGTGTGGGCAACTCAGGTACGGCAGCGCGGTCAATAGCCCGTAGCTGACCGCACCGCCGAGGTTCAAGGGACTGTGCCGCAGCACTTCTCGTACCGTCGCGGAATTCGAAGCCCGCCGCATTCGCCTGCCCGAGACCCCAATCACGAATAGCATTGAGAACCAACGGGTCTCCCCGCAGAACAGCTTCGACAGCGGCGCCGGGCTTGAGCCCATCACCGACAGCAAAAGACCGCTTCGGACCCACCCAGCTGATCTGCTCCAGCGCCACATCCGGAACCAGATCCAAGGTTTCGGCTTTGCGGCGCAGATTCTGCTCGAAGTAATGATGGAACTCCGGCTCAGTCGGCAACACCCACGCCTGCCGCGTCATACGCTGCCCCGAATCATCGCGACCGGACCTCTTCATCACCACCAGCGTCCGGGTCCGCAACCGCACAGCACCCTCCTCGGCCGCTGTCTCCGCCAAGGCGATGTCGTGAACACGCAAAGCAACCCCACCCCAATCGATCAAATCACGCCCCGACAGCGCCACCGACCACCCGGCAATCACCTCCGGCAGCGGACTGCCCAACTCCAGATACCCCCGGCCACCCGCGGAGTACACCCCGCGCCACTTCCCGGCGTGCGGAAAGACAGGACCGGAATAGCCGAACGGCACCATCCCGTGCCGACTCCAACCGTGCTCATGAAGACGTCGCGCCAACGCCGGTGCAGCAGCAGACAACAACGAATAAACCGCACGCCCGGGTTCAAGAACCTTGTCCCACGGCACTTCTCGCGCCGATGTGGATACCCCAACTCTGAGCCTCACGAAACCTCCATTCCCCAGCGTGAAGCAGCACGCGCAACCGTACCGGCACCCACCGACAAACCGAGCCGCGATTAGAAACCAACCTTCAGTTGGTTATACGCCCACCCCCACATTTGGATACCGGTCAGTTGGATATTCTCGGCTTCACTCTTTGGTCTTGCGATTTCTCCGGGCCAAGGCCTTGCGCGCAATCGCCTAAACATCCTCGTGGGAGACAGGAACGTATTGCGGATTTCCGACTCCGTCCGCGCCTGCCCAACCCTCGCAGCCGGCGATGACAACACGCTCACCGTTGTCCACGGCGACTTCCCGACCGGCGCGTTGCCAACCCTCGCAGGGGCGATGAGGACCAGCAGGGCGATGGCCTCGTACACGTCGCCGCCCGGGTTGCCAACCCTCGCAGGGGCGATGAGGACTTTGTGCGGCCGCGGCATCGAACTCGTCCACAACGAGTTGCCAACCCTCGCAGGGGCGATGAGGACCTGCCGGGCGAACTCACCACGGAGCCGGTCTCGCGTTGCCAACCCTCGCAGGGGCGATGAGGACTGAAACCGTCCCGATCACCCGAGGCCGGTTCACGGTGTTGCCAACCCTCGCAGGGGCGATGAGGACCGCGGCCGAGCCGAGCTGCTCGCGAAGCGGTGTGAACGCGTTGCCAACCCTCGCAGGGGCGATGAGGACGTCCACACCCACACCACAAATCGACTTCGCCACCGAGTTGCCAGCCCTCGCAGGGGCGATGAGGACCGCTCATGACAGCTCTTTCCATGTGAAGTAGGACTGTTGCCAACCCTCGCAGGGGCGATGAGGACCCCAGGGTAAAGCTGCTGGTGGGAGGCCTTCTTCGCGGGTGGCAAGATACGGGGGTTGCAGCGGACCTCTGGTAGCGCTTGAAAGTACGGCGTGTCGCTGATCGATCTTGGTCGAGAGTCGAATGTGCGGGTTTGGAGGATTCCATTGAGCTGTTGCGGGTGGCCGAAGTAGCGGGTGCTCGGACTAAAGGTGTTTACGCACCCGCACGCCTACCCCATCGCTTGCTGATCGAGGATTCGATGGCGTCGCCGCGCATACAGCACTGCGGCTCCACTATCCAAGGCCACGCGGCCACTGGCTCGGCGCGTAACCACGCAAGCTTCCTCGCGAAGGTGTCCATTTACTGCCTGTTTTCATCGCAATCTCCTCGCATATGCCCGAATCCGACAGTATCCGTGGTGTTCGGCCCTCTGTTGCGTCGACGCTGGTGAGAGCATGGAACAGGACGTTTCTGAAGCTGGTCGAACAGCTCAAGAAGCCGTGGACTGCGAATCCATTGGTCGCGGGTCCGCGGCTGTCGGGTACCGCGGTTGGACTGCCCACGCGTCGTCGCTTGCATCTGTAGTCAGTCCGATTTATCCGGAAGCAGCTTCGCGCAAGGCTGCGTGGTGGGATGAGTTGTGAATCGGCGCCGGCTACCGACTGCGCCCGCCCTGCATCGCTGCACTGGGTACACTCACCGGCACCGGCTTTCCCGGCATCGAAAAGTCCTGTCCACCATCGAATCCCGTGTCGGCTGCCTCAGCTTGGAATGGCAGTGCACCCCTCGGCATCGAACTCACTGTGCGGAGTCGGGCGCGACGCCCACGGTGCTGCAGGACAACTCGGATCAGGCACGTAGCCGCCGTTACAGAGCTTGTCATTGACAGTCATCGTTGAAGCAACACGGTGCCGAGCCGCGTAAAGACAACAACTCAGCTCTCGTTTCGGTAGGCTGAGCCGAGGGAGAATCAGCAGACGGGCGGACAGGAGAGCCATGCCCTCGTCCCGGCTGTTGACTGGATCATGCGCGTTCATGTCGCTGATCCACCCTTACCCATGCCGTGGCGCAAATAGCGGAGGAGATGGGCACTGGCTCCGATTTCATATGCCACCAGCCCATGAGGCTCAGCGGCTAACGAAGACTCCTCCGAACGCAATCGCTGGCACGGGCGTCAGGTGCAACGAACCGACTTGTAGCAGAACAGTTTTGCGGTGCGCCAGCCGTGGGACTGCAGCCATCACTGCGAACCGAGCGGCCCGGCTGAAGGTGGATGCACAAGCGTTCCGATACCGGTCTGCACGTTCGGAGCACCAAGCAATCTGCAATCCGTCGGTACGCTTCAATTCCACCGGCGCTCATCATGTGCACTGACCCCAGCAATCGCAGGGTTAACCATCGCGTGGATGGGCCTGGCATCATCGAAGTCGTCTGCCCCGATGGCCCGCCTGAGTTGACCGATGACGCGGCCAGGGCGCTGCTTCAAATTCTGCTTCGACATGCACGTGAACACCCCGTCGAGAGGGAGGACGATGCCAAACCAGCCAAACGAGTGGGCCGTGCTCGACGAACTGTTGGGACTCGTCCCCGAAACCGTCGAAAGCGCCGGTGAACAGCGGTTCGCGTTCTATGGCCGCTGCTCGACCGAAGACAATCAGGACCCGGAGACCTCGTATCGGTGGCAGCGGGGCAACGCGGAAAAGTTCGTGTCCGAAGCGTCCATCGTCGCCGACTACTTCGACATCGGCCAATCGCGGTCGGTGCCCTGGCACCGACGCCGGGAAGCCGCGCGGCTGCTGGCGGATCTGAAGAATCCGGCCCGAGGATGGACGGCGATCGTTGTGGGCGAGGGGACCCGGTGTTGGTTCGGTAATCAGTTCAGTTTGGTCGCGCCGCGCCTGCAGGCGCATGGGGTGCAGGCGTGGGTACCCGAACTTGGGGGACGCTTCGATCCGCGCAATGTCACACATTCGATGATGATGAGCATGCTCGGCGGGCTGAGTGAGTCCGAACGTCAGCATGTTCAGCAGCGCACCCGCGCGAGCATGGACGCTCAAGTCCTCAACGAAGGCCGACACCAAGGCGGTCGAGCACCGTACGGGTACATGGTGGTCGACGGTCCGCCGCACCCGAACCCTCACCGAGCCTCCGACGGGTTGAAGCTGCGGATCCTCTCACTCGATGTGAGCACCGCGCCGGTGGTGCAACGGATCTTTCGTGACTACCTCGCCGGCCGCGGCGACAAAGCCATCGCCATCGCTCTGAACCGGGAAGGTGTGCCCTGCCCTTCAGCGCACAGGCCGGAGCAGAATCGTCACCGCTCACAGGACGGTTGGCAGGCCAGTACGGTTGCCGCGATTCTGCAGAATCCTCGTTACACCGGCTACGCCGTGTTCGGCCGATGGACCAAACACGAAGAACTCCTCGACCCCGATGATGCTGCCGCTGGTAACGTCACCCGTTTCCGGCGCTCGCCCGCACGCCGCATCGTTCGCTCGAAAAGCCCCGCCCATCCGGCCATCGTCTCGGTAGAAACCTTCACCCAGGCTCAACTACTGCGACGCCAGCGTGCGGGCGGTGGCAACCGCACTCGCGCCAAGCTCGAACGCAACAGAGCATCCAGCGGTCTGCGCCCGTATCTACTGAGCGGACTCGTGCGCTGCGAGGGCTGTGGTCGAAAGATGCAGGCCGAGTTGGTTCGTGACGCCGTGTACTACCGATGCCGTGCCAAGACCATCGCCGCCGGGAGTCCGGTCTTGCAGGACCATCCCCGAACTGTGAACCTGCGCGAAGATGTCGTCGTCGGGCCGATCGACGGCTGGCTGGCGCGCCTGTTCGATCGTGAACACCGCGAGAAGACCATCGCGGCTCTCGTGGCCGCTCAAGACACCGATGACACCGACCTTCAGCGACGAACGCTTCGACAACGCGTTACCGACGCCGAGGCCAGACTCTCGCGTCACCTCGCCGCGATCGAGGCAGGAGTTGATCCGCAAGCCCTCGTCACGGCCATGAACGCGGCACAGGCGGACAAAGCAGCAGCTCAGGCCGAGTTGAAGAGTCTACCCAAGATCAATCGGCTCACCGATATCGAGATCCGAAAGTTGATCGACTCACTCGGCGACATTCGTGCGGTACTCGCTGCGGGAGATCCAGCCGATAAGGCTCAGCTGTACCGAACCTTGTCCTTAGAAGTGCGCTACCAGCACCAACAGCAACTCGCAATCGTTGGTGCCACCCCCTGTGGGGTTAGCACTGGTGTCCGGAGGGGGACTTGAACCCCCACGCCCGATAAAGGGCACTAGCACCTCAAGCTAGCGCGTCTGCCATTCCGCCACCCGGACCGGTGTGCTCAGCAAGATTATCGGATCGCCGGGCGTGGACCAAATCGTGGCCTGACCTGGGGATTGTCGGAGGGTTGCCGAGGGGTGAATCGGCGCGGGCCGGGCAGGGTTCTGCCTGGCGCGGCCCGCGCGGTGGATCAGTGGAGTTCTTCGAATGTGCGTTCGAAGGCGAGGGAGCCGTTGCCGTCGGCTACCTGGCGGTCGAGGAGGTTCTTCAGGGGGGCGACGAAGTCGGTGGTGACGCCTGCGTCGCGGCTGGCGCGGTTGATCGCGTCGAGGGCCGCCTTGTGGAAGGCGATGGGCTGGATGGAGGAGCCGGTGTAGTCGGCGGCGTCGATGGCTTGGCCTTGCAGTGGGAGTGTCTGAGTCATCGCGGTGACCCATGCGGCGACCCGTGGGGCGAATTCGGCGGCGGGTACGCCGACCGAACGCATCATGGCCGCGCCGTGCAGGAAGCCGCCGAACATCGCATACATGGCGGCGAGCAGGGCGAAGTCGTAGGTCGATGCGAAGCCGGCGTCGTCGCCGAAGTACTCTGCGGCGGCGAGCAATTCGAGGGTCTCGCGGTGGGCGTCGAAGACGGTCTGCGAGCCGCTGTAGAGGATGGAGGCGCCGGGCTGGCCGATCATGGTCGGTACCGCCATGATTCCGCCGTCGAGGTAGGCGATGTCGTGCGCGGCCGCCCAGCGGGCGAGTTCGCGGGACTCCTCCGGTGCGGTGGTGGTCAGGTTGATCAGCTGCCGCCCGGCCAGCCGGTCGGCGACCGGGTCGAGGGTGGCGTGTACCGAAGCGTGGTCGAACAGGACGGTGACGACCGGGCCGCCAACGCTGATCGCGTCTGAGACGGTCGCGGCGCCGACAGCTCCGGCGGTGACGAGGTCGGCGTCCTTGCCGGGGGTGCGGTTCCAGACCGACGTCGTGCGGCCGGCCTTCAGCAGAGTCGCGGCGAGGGCATGGCCCATTGCGCCCAGTCCCAGGATGGTTACCGGGGTGTTCGTGGTTTCCGCCATTGCGGGTTTCAACTCCTTGGGTTCGAGAACGTCCTGGTCGGCGCGCCGCAACCAAGACTGCTCGATGCCAAGCGGCTCGACAAGTACCTACTAATTTGTCTGGTACTTACTAGTTGGTGTGTGAACAGGTAGAGAGGATGCACGATGGGCGCGAAGCGATCAGGACCATACTTCTGCGGTATCGATGCCGCGATGGACGTCATCGGCGGCAAGTGGAAGGCGCTGATCCTGTGGGAGCTGGAGAACTTCGGTGTCCGGCGTTTCGGCGAACTGCGTAAGGGGTTGCCGGGGGTCTCGGAGAAGATGCTGATCCAGCAGCTGCGCGAGCTGGAGGAGGACGGCATCGTCGACAGGACTGTGTACCGCGAGGTCCCGCCGCGTGTCGAGTACCGGCTGACCGCCCTCGGCGTCGCACTCAACGCCGCGCTCGAGCCGCTGGGCGCGTGGGGCCGCGACCGGATCGATCGGATCGGTGCGGAGCGGGTGCATCAGGCGCTCTGAAGTGAATCCTTCAAAAGTGAATGTTTCATCTTGGCAACATCGCCGAGCGAAAGATCAAGCTACTAGTTGGTAACTTTAGTTAATTTTGTGCACACATAACGTAATTGACGGTTAACCAGGCCCGTCGTATGTTCCACGTCACAACTTTGCACGAGTGGGTGGCGTGGCTGATGGCGGATGATGGGTACGACCTTCGGGTCTTGCTGACGCGAGCACTTCGCCGGATTCAGGAGTTGGAGGCGGGGCCGGAGCGCGAACCGATCGCTGTCATCGGCATGGGCTGCCGGTTCCCCGGCGGCGCCGAAAGCCCGCGGCAGTACTGGGAACTGCTCTCCTCGGGGCGCGGCGCGATTGTCGAAGTGCCGGAAAAGCGTTGGCCGGTAGCGGATTCGGCGCCGCGGAGGGCGCGGCGGCGGGCCGGATTGCTCGCCGGGCCGATCGATGCCATGGACACGGCGTTCGTGGGCATCGCGCCGCGGGAAGCGGCATCGATGGATCCGCAGCAGCGTCTGGTGCTCGAAGTTGCCTGGGAGGCGATGGAAGACGCCGCGTCGGTGCCGGATGGGCCGGCGGCGGCACGTACCGGCGTCTTCCTCGGTGTGAGCTGGCAGGAGTACCAGCGCACGATCACACCGGACTGGGTGAGCTCGGTGGACGCGCACACTCTCACCGGAACGATGTCGAGCATCGTGGCCGGGCGGGTGTCCTACGTGCTCGGGTTGCGTGGACCCGCTGTGGCGATCGATACGGCGTGTTCGTCGTCGCTGGTGGCCGTGCACCAGGCGTGTCGCAGTCTGCGCGCGGGGGAGTGCGAGGTGGCGCTGGCAGGCGGAGTGAATCTGCTGCAGTCCGAACTCACCTCCGAGGCGCTGGCCCGGATGGGCGCGCTCTCACCGGATGGGCACTGTCGTCCCTTCGACGCGCGGGCGAACGGGTATGTGCGTGGCGAAGGCGCGGGTGTCGTTGTCCTGAAACCGCTGTCCAGGGCGCTGGCCGACGGTGATCCCATCCGGGCGCTCATCCGAGGCTCGAGCGTGAACCACGACGGTCGCTCTATGGGACTGACCGCGCCGAACCCGACCGCGCAACGCGAGCTGCTGCGTGACGCGCTGGCCGACGCCGGATGCGCCGCCGACCAGGTCGGCTACGTCGAAACGCACGGCACCGGTACGCCACTGGGCGATCCGATCGAGATCGAGGCGTTGTCCCAGGTGCTCGGCGCGCCGCGGGCGGACGGGTCGGTCTGCCTGCTTGGTTCGGTCAAGTCCCAGATCGGTCATCTGGAGGCGGCGGCGGGCATCGCCGGGCTGATCAAGGCGGTGCTGCAGCTGGAGCACGAACGCATCCCGCGCCAGCACGATTTCGCCGCGATGAACCCCAAGATCGCGCTCGACGGCACGGCGCTGGCGGTGCCGACCGACGATGTCGCGTGGCCACGCACCGACCGGCCACGGCTGGCGGGAGTGAGCTCGTTCGGGTTCGCGGGCACCAATGCGCATGTGCTGCTGGAGCAGGCACCCGAACCGGCGCCGACCGTGGACCCACAAGAGCCTGCGCTGCTTGTGCTTTCGGCGCGGACCGCCTCGGCGCTCGATGCGCTCTCCCGGCGGTACGTCGAGCATTTGGGTACGACGCAGTCGCCGCTCGCCGACATCGCCGCCACCGCGGCTATCGGGCGCTCGCATTTTGTTCACCGGCGCGCGGTCGTTGCGCGGACGACCGCGGACGCGGCGCGGAAACTCGCAGAACCGTCTGGTCGGTCGACCGACCTGGAGTCAGGGAAGCCGCGGGTCGCGATGCTGTTCACGGGGCAGGGAGCGCAGTACGCGGGGATGGGTGCCGCGCTCGACCGCAGGTATCCGGCTTTCCGCGCGGCGCTGGACCGCTGTGACGACATCCTGGGACAGCTTCCCGGCGGGATTCGTTTGCGGTCGGTGCTGTTCGACGCGAACGACGAGGTGCTGACCCGCACCGAGTATGCGCAACCAGCACTGTTCGCGATCGAATGGGCATGTGCCGAACTGTGGGCGGCGTGCGGTGTTCGTCCCGATATCGTGCTCGGGCACAGTCTCGGTGAGCTGGTGGCGGCAACCGTGGCGGGAGTTCTCGACTTGGAGGCCGGGCTGCGTCTGGCGGCGGAGCGCGGCCGGCTGATGCAGGCGGTCGCGCAGCAGGGGGCGATGGCGGCCGTCTTCGGCAAAACCGAGGAGTTCGAAGCGCTGCTGGGCGTGCTGGCGGCGGAGGTGGCCGTGGCGGCGGTCAACGGCCCGGGACAGTTCGTCGTCTCCGGGACGGCCGAGGCGGTGCGTCGGATCCTGGAAGACGCTGCCCAGCGGTCGATACGCTCGGTGATGTTGCCCGGCAGCACGGCATTCCACTCGCCGCTGCTGGACCCGATGCTGGACGAGTTCGAAGCGCGTGTCGCCGAGCTGGTCCCCGCGCCGCGAGCAGCGGCGATTCCGCTGGTGTCGAATGTGACCGGCACGCGGATCGAGTCCAGGATGGACGCCGCGTACTGGCGTGCGCATGCCCGCGGGACGGTACGGTTCGCCGACGGCGTGCGGTCGGTCGCCGACTTCGGCGTGGACGCGTATCTCGAAGTGGGACCGCACCCGGTGCTGCTGGAGTTCGGTCGGCAGTCCGACCCGGACGCTCTGTGGGTGCCGAGTATGCGCCGGACGTCCACCGACGACGAGGTGCTGCTCACCGGACTCGGCCAAATGTATTGCGCGGGTGCGGAAATCGACTGGACATCGGTGATTCCGCCACAAACACGGCGGCGCAACGGGCTGCCCACCTACCCCTTCGAACGAGAGCGGGTGACTGTGCCGATCGCTGGCGCATCCTCGAACACCGGATATCTCGCCGAGCATCGGTTCCAGGACCGGGCCGTGGTGCCTGCCGCGTATCTCGCCTTGCGGGCGTTGCGCGCGGTCGGGGGCATGGACCGCGAACTCGTCGACTTCGTCGCGGCCCGGCCGGTACCGCTGGAGGAATTGGCCGACCCCGTCGTGTCCCGCACGGATGGCCGCGCCGATGTTCAGTTCCAGGTCGACAACGGTGCTCGCACAGCGGCTTCGGGCTCGGTGCAAGCCGCCACTTCCAATCGACCACGGGACTCCAACGAACTGGACGAGGCACGCCGTGCGTCCTCGGCCGACTGGGAGGTCGCGGATTTCTATCGCCGCTGCGCGGACGCGGGGTTGAGCTTCGGCCCGCGGTTCCGCTGGATCACCCGGCTGCAAGTCACCGACAACAGCGTGCTCGCCGAACTGACCCGCCCAGCGGAACTGGCCGACGAACCGGACGCCGCTCTGGCGTGCCTGCTCGACGCCGCGGTGCAGACCGGTCTCGCGCTGACCGCCCGGCACAGTCATGCGGCGCAGTTGCCGGTCGGCATCGGCAGATTGCGTTTGCCTGGCCAGGAAGCGGCGGCGAAAGCGTGGGCACTTGCCGAACGCACCGGCCGAACGGTCCGCATCACCGTTTTCGATACCGCGGGTGCGGTGATTTGCGAGATCGACGACGTACGGTTCGCCGATTCCGGCGCGGCCCGGCAGCCGGATCGAGACCTCCTGTCCGGCCTGGCACACCGTCCGGTGTGGGAGCCTGCCACGACATCGGCGAGTGGCCGCGGCCCCGGTGCGGCGCTGGTGATCGGCGTCGGGCAGCAGGCAGACCAGCTCGCCGCCGCCTTGCGCGCAGCGGGCACCGATGCGGTGGCGGTGGAGCGCACGACCGATCCCGCCGCCTGGCCCGACGACGACCGGGCGGTGGTCTACCTCGCCGACACCGACGCCGACGACAGTGCCGACGCCGCCCGCACGGAGACCGATTTCGTCCTCGGCGTGGTCCAGGCGATGGCGCGGGCGGCTTCCTCCGGCCAGCTGTATGTGGTGACAATGGGGGCCACCGGCGCGCTGACCGGCGAACGTGTACGGCCCGCAGCGGCCACCCTGCGGGGGCTGGCCGCGGTGGTGCGCACCGAACTGCCCGAGCTGCGCTGCCGCCTGATCGATCTGCCGGTCGGCGCACGCTGCGACGATCGCCGTCTGGTCGACGAAATCTCTTCCGACACAGCTGATTCTGTGGTCGCGCTGCGCGGACGCCACCGTTACGTGACGGGGATGGAGTCGTTCGGCGACGGCGGCAGAGTGCCGCGACTCGCGCGCGATGCGGCGTATCTGATCACCGGCGGGCGCGGAGCGCTGGGGTTGACGGCCGCGCGGACGCTGGCCGAGTCCGGTGCGGGCACCGTGGTGCTGGTCGGTCGCAGCGCGCCGGACGCTCGGGCCGAGAGGGAGATGGCGCGGATCGCCGCCCTCGGTACCCGCGTCGAGACGGCGTCTGTCGACATCGCAGACCGGAACGCCTTGTCCGGCTTGCTCGCTCGCTTCGGCGCAGAGCTTCCCCGGCTGGCGGGAGTGGTGCACTGCGCGGGCGTGCTGGACGACGCGATGCTGATCGAGCAGACCTCGGCGCACGTCGACCGCGTGTTCGCTGGGAAAGTCGCCGGCGCCTGGCACTTGCACGAACTGACCGCGGAAAGCTCGCTCGAGCTGTTCGTGTTGTTCTCGTCGGTCAGCGCCACTGTCGGCACGGCTGGACAGGGCAACTACGCCGCGGCGAACGCCTATCTCGATGCCCTCGCGCGCCTGCGGCTCGCCGACGGGCTGCCCGCCGTCAGTATCGCGTGGGGCCCGTGGGCGGGCACCGGCATGGCCGGAGGACTGAGCGACGCGGCCCGCCGGGCCTGGGCACGGCACGGCGTCGCCGAACTCGCCGCCGAGGATGGCGCCCGGGTGCTGCGTTCGCTGCTGTCGGCCGAGGGGGTCGTCACGGTATTCCCACCTGCCGCAGACGCTTCGGTGCAGCGGGAGGCGATAGCCGACGCCGACGATCAGGGCATGGACGCCCCACGCGAGGCGGCGGTTCTGGTCGAGCTGGTCCGCGCCCACGCCATGACCGCGCTCGGCCGCAGCGCGCCTGTTGCCGACCGCACGCCGCTGCGTGAGCTCGGGCTGGATTCGATGATGGCCGTCGAGTTGCGCAACGCGCTCTCCGCCGATCTGGGGGTGCGGCTTCCGGCGACCCTGCTGTTCGATCATCCGACCGTGGCCGCGGTGTCCGAGGAAATCGCCCGGTTGAGCGCGCGCAGCGGTAGCGCCCCGCGCCGCATGGCACGGGAGCAGGCCGAACAGCGACCGATCACACGCACCTCCGAGCAGCTCACGCCCTCCGTATACCCAACTGAACCGCCAGTTACACCTACTGCCTCCAACGTGTCCCGGCTCACAACTCCTGAATCCGATGCCGCCGCCGACGCTTACGCCGACGCGATCGCGATCATCGGCATGGGCTGCCGTTATCCCGGTGGCGTTCGCGGACCGGCGGACCTGTGGCATCTGCTCACGACCGAGACCGACGCGGTGACGGAAGTGCCCGCACACCGCTGGGACGTGGACGCCTATTTCGATCCCGACCCGGACGCCGAAGGCAAGACATACACGCGCTGGGGCGGTTTCGTCGATGGTGTCGAGGAGTTCGACGCCGGATTCTTCGACATCTCCGTCGGCGAGGCGCGCATGCTGGATCCGCAGCAGCGGTTGCTGCTGGAAACGTCCTGGGAAGCGTTGGAACACGCCGGATATCCGGCGAGCCGGTTGGAGGGCAGCCGGACGGGTGTCTTCGTCGGCTTGATGTCCAACGATTACGCCGAGCGGATGGCGCGGGCGGATTTGGCGCCCAATGCCTGGTTCGGCACGGGCAATCTGTCCAGTGTCGCCTCTGGGCGGCTCTCGTATTTCTTCGGTGCCAACGGACCGAGTCTGACGGTCGATACGGCGTGCTCGTCGTCGCTGGTGACGGTGCATACGGCGGTGCGGAGCTTGCGCAGCGGCGAGTGCGACCTCGCGCTGGCCGGTGGCGCCACCGTTGTGCTCACTCCGTCGCTCGACATCTACTTCGCCCGGGCGCGCGGCCTGGCCGCCGACGGGCGATGCAAGAGCTTCGACGCGCGTGCCGATGGTGTGGTCTGGAGCGACGGCGCGGGAGTGCTGGTGCTCAAACGGCTGGCGGATGCGCGGCGGGACGGCGATCGGGTGCTCGGGCTGGTGCGCGGGTCGGCGGTCAACTCCGACGGTCGCAGCCAGGGGCTCAGTGCGCCGAATGGTCCGGCGCAGGAGCGGGTCATCCGAGCGGCGCTCGCGGACGCCGCGGTCGAGGCCGCCGAGATCGACTACGTCGAGACCCACGGCACCGGAACCGCTCTCGGCGACCCGATCGAGGTGAACGCGCTCGCCTCCGTGCTGGCCGACGACCGCACCGAGGCCGCACCGCTGTGGATCGGTTCGGTCAAGTCGAATCTCGGGCACACCCAGGCAGCGGCGGGTATCGCCAACATCATCAAGGTGATCGAGTCGATGCGGCACGAACGCATCCCCGCCTCGCTGCACTTCCGATCGGGTAATCCGCATATCGATTGGGATTCCGTCGCCGTCCGCGTGGTCGCCGAGGATCGGCCGTGGCGGCGTTCGCGGCGACCGCGCCGGGCGGGTGTGAGCGCCTTCGGAATCAGCGGAACCAACGCGCACGTGGTGATCGAGGAGGCGCCGCCGGCGCCGGAAACGGGTCCGGTCGACGATTCTGGGCCTCACCTGCTGGTCCTGTCCGCCAAGAGCACCGACGCGTTGCGCGAACTGGCCGGCAGGTACCGGGACGTCCTCGCTACGCATCCCGAGACGGAGCTGGTGGATACGTGCGCCGCGGCCGCGTTGGGCCGGACGCATTTCGGCGAGCGGGCGGCGATCACGTTCGATACGGCGGCACAGCTGCGCGCGGCACTCGACAATGTCGCCTCGGGGATCGCCGCGAGTGGATCGGTCGCTGATCTGGCTGTGTCGAGCGAGGCGGGCGACCTAGCGCGCCGGTATGTGAGTGGCGACGAGATCGACTGGGCAACGGTGTATTCCGATCGCCCTCGGCGCCATGTGGACTTGCCGACCTACCCGTTCCAGCGCAAGAGGCACTGGCTCGAACTCGCGTCACGGCCGGATGCCACGCCGTCGTCGCACGTCCTTCCGGTCACGCCGGAGATGTTCGCGGGTCACCGGCTGCGCGGCGTGCCGACCGTGCCCGCGGCATGGCTGTGCACCCAGTTGAGCGGCATTGCCGCCCAGCTGCCCGGCACATGGGTGGTCACGGGGCTGCGGCTGGTGACGCCGCTGGAGGTCACCGTCGAAACGACGGTTCGAGTGACGCTCGATCCCGGCCCGGACGGATACGGCGTGCGCATCGTCGGCGCCGACGGAACTTCGATCGCAGATGCGAGACTCGCCGTTGCCGAGCCCGATTCGTTCGATGAAGCAGCTGAAGACGCCACGCCGGCCGATGCGCGGGTATGGCCTGCCTATTACGAGAAGCTGGCGCTTCTGGGGCTGGATTTGGGCGCGGACTACCGCTGCGCGACCGAGTTCCGGCGGATCAGCGACACCGAAGCCGAGGCTGTATTCCGATTGCCCGAGCACGACGCGGAGACGCTCGATCCGATCCTGCTCGACGCCTGCTTGCACACCGTCGTGCTGACCGGCGCGTCGGCGGATGCGCTGTTCTTACCATCCGCTATAAATCGTGCTCAATTGTTCGGCAGGCCGACTGTCGGGGATACGACCGTCAGGTGCCGAGTGCGGGTAACCGAGCGGGGCGGGCGGGTCGTCGTCGGTGACGCCACACTGCGGAGTGCGTCCGGGCGACTGCTCGCACGCCTGACGGGAGTCTGCCTGCTCGCCGCGAAGACAACTGTGGCGGCCCCGAAAGCCGCTGCCGCCGAAGGGGAGTCGTCCAGGACCGCGCGGCTGCTGCATCACGTCGACTGGGTGCCCGCGCAGAACGCACCGGTTCGGGGCGAGAGCGCGGGTCGCTGGTTGATCTTCAGTGACGGAGCGGTCGGCGACGTCGTCGCTGCCGGACTGGCTGCGCGCGCCGCCCAGACCGTGGTCGTCCGCCCCGAGGACATCGGCGACCCGGCAACTCCCATCGACCTGGTCGACACCAGTGCTGCGCACGGCATCGTCTTCGCCTGGACCGCAACCACGTCGCAGACGCGCATCGACGCTGCCCTGCGGCTGGCCCGCGCGCTGGACGCGTCGGGGCGTCCGCCCGCGGCACTGTGGTTGCTCACCGTGAACGCCCAGCGCGTCGTCGCCTCTGACCGGCCTGATCCCGATCAGGCTCTGCTGTGGGGGCTCGGGCGCACGCTGGCGACCGAACACCCGGAGTTCGGATGCCGGTTGCTCGACGTGCCGGAGGAATCCGCGGACGGCCCGCTGATCGCCGAGGGGATGCTCGGCGGACGGGAGGCTGGCGAGTTCGCGATCCGCGACGGCCGTTGGCTCGTCGCGCGCCTGGAGGCAGGCGCCGCGCCCGCCGAGGACTACCGTTTGGTCGCACACCGTTCCGGCGAGTTCGACAAGCTGCGACTGGAATCCGGCACTCGGCGGGCACCCGGAACCGGCGAGGTCGAAATCGCCGTCGCCGCTACCGGTATCAACGCGCACGACATCTGGGTTGCCTCCGGCTTACACCCGGATGCAGCTGCGGCGCTGGGTCTGGAATGCGCGGGACGTGTCGTGGCCGTCGGTGCGGGAGTCGCTGATTTCGCGGTCGGCGACCGAGTTGTCGCGCTGGCAGGCGGGAGTTTTGCCAGCTACGTGACAGTCGATCATCGTCTGGTCGCTGCGTTGCCCGATCGGCTGTCCTTCGCCGAAGGCGCGACGGTCCCGTTCTCTTTCACCGCTGCCTGGCACGCGCTGTTCGACGTCGGTGCGCTGCGGGCCGGTGACCGGGTTCTCGTGCATGCGCCCGCCGACGGGATCGGTATGGCCGCGGTCCAGCTGGCCGCGCATGCGGGCGCACAGGTGTTCACGACGGCGGCGCTGCGGCGCTGGGCCGACAGCGCGGGTCTGCCGGTCGCCCAGATCGATGCGTGGCGCAGCCATGAGTTGGCCGAACTCGTCCGGGGGGCTACCGCAGGTCGGGGCCTGGATGTCGTCGTGCATGCTCTCGCCGGGGACCTCGCCGCGCGTGGTGCCGAAATCCTCTGTCCGGGTGGGCGATTTGTGGAGGTCATCGATCCGGTACAGACCCGAGTAAGCGGACGTCACGATATCGATCACCGCGAATTCGATCCGGCCACCGTCGACCCGCAGCGCCTCGGCGTCCTCCTGCGGGCCGTGATGGCGCTGTTCGAGCAGGGCGCGTTGCATGCGCTGCCGCATGCGGTGCACGGCATCCACAACGCCGCCAAGGCATTTCGCGCCATGTCGCAGCGCGAACACCCCGGTCGCGCCGTGCTGCTCGGCCGGGATGCCATACCGGTGTCTACTGGGCGCGGCGACCGGCTCACCGACGGCACCTACCTGGTCACGGGCGGATTCGGTGGTCTCGGCGCGGCGGCCGCGCGCTGGCTGGCGGCCCGTGGGGCTGGGCATCTGGTGCTGGTCGGCAGACGAGCGCCGGACGCGGCAGGTTCGCAACTGCTGGAGTCGTTGCGCACGAGCGGTGTTCGCGTGGCGGCGCGCCAGGTGGATGTGAGCGACCGCGCGGGCGTCGCCGCGCTGCTGCGGAGCATCGCGGAGGCCGGGTTCCCGCCGCTGCGCGGCGTGGTCCACTGCGCGGGCGTGCTCGACGACGGCGTGGTGACCGAACAGTCGTGGTCGAGATTCGAGACCGTGCTCGGGCCCAAATACTATGCGGCGCGGCACTTCGACGAGCTCACTCGCGACCAGCCGATCGACCTGTTCATCACGTATTCGTCCGTGGCGGGCGTGCTCGGCACGGCCGGTCAGGCGAACTACGCGGCCGCCAACGCGGCGTTGGATGCGTTGGCTTGGCGGCGACGGGCCGAGGGACTGCCCGCATTGAGCATCGCGTGGGGGCCGTTCGCCGACGTGGGAATGGCCGCCGACCGGGCGGATATCACGGCCCGGCTCACCCGGCGCGGGCTACCGCCGCTCTTTGTGGCCGACGCGGACGTGGCGCTGGATCACCTCCTTCAGCTTGATAGCGCCACACCCGGCGTCTTCGATTTCGTGCCGCAGCGGTGGTACGGGAGCGGGACGTCCACGACGGCAGCCCCGGCGACAGCCATTGCCCGAGAGGTTTCAACGACGCCGACGACAGTGCCGCAACCAAAAGCGCCGAACGATTCCGCCCTCTGGGAGAAGATCGTGCAGCGCGTGGCAATGCGAGTCCTCGATCGCGCGAGTGAGCTCGATCCCGATCTGCCGCTGCATGACACGGGCGTCGACTCGCTCACCGGGATGGAGCTACGTGCCGCGCTGGCCGCCGAAATCGGGATGCCGCTGCCGGCCGGGCTCGTTTTCGACTATCCGACCGTGCGCGATATCGCTCGGTTCTTGCAGCGCAAGGGTGCACCGGCGCCGACACGGGGCGATTCGACTGGACCGGGTGACGTTCGCGGGATCGAGTCGCCCGCATTGGAACCGTCGGCGTCCGCTCCGATAGAACGCCCGGTGTCAGCCACGCTGGAACACGGCCTGTCGGCCACGCTGGAACACCGGCTGTCGGCCACGCCGGAGCCACCGGTGCTGGCCAAGCCGGAATCACCGGTGCTGGCCACGCCGGAATTGCTGACCTCGGCCGCGCGGGAACGACAGGTGTCCGCCGCAGCGGAAGCGCCGAGCTCAGCTACGGCACCGCCAATGTCAACTGGCGCGCAACCCCCACTGTCGGCCACCACGGAACCATCGATTTCCGCCGTTCTGGAAGGACGAGCGTCGGCCACCACCGAACGACCGGTGTCAGCCACCACGGAACGACCGATGTCGGCCACGGCTGAACGATCCGCCTCTACCACGGCGACGCCGTCAGCGTGGTACGGAGCGGAAACCTCCGCACCACAGAGCGCTTCCATATCGGAAGGGAGCGGCCGCGCGGTCCGCTCCGATGTCGGCTACGACGATGGGGACCAGCTCGAGAACGACCATGACCCGATCGTGATCGTCGGCATGAGCTGCCGGTTCCCCGGGGGCGTCCGCACTCCGGAGGAATTCTGGGATCTGCTGTGGCACGGCCGCGACGCGATCACCGAAGTGCCACCGCAGCGCTGGGACATCGACGCCTATTACGATCCAGACCCTGCTGCGCTCGGCACGATGTACACCCGCTGGGGTGGGTTCATCGACGGCGCCGACGAGTTCGACCCGGCGTTCTTCGGTATCGGCGCCGCTGAGGCGCGGGCAATGGATCCGCAGCAACGCCTGCTGCTGGAGACCAGCTGGGAGGCGCTGGAGCGTTCCGGCCGCGCACCGGGCGGTCTTGCGGGCAGCCGCACCGGCGTGTTCGTCGGCCTGTGCTTCAGCGAGTACCCGGGAACACCCACCCAGGCCGCCAACCCGACCGCGATCGGCGCGTACTCGGTGATCGGTTCGGCGCCGAGCGTCGCCGCCGGGCGGCTGGCCTACGCGCTCGGGCTGCAGGGTCCGGCGGTAACGCTGGACACCGCGTGCTCCTCGTCGCTGGTTGCGCTGCAGTCGGCGTGGGACGGATTGCGTGCGGGCCGTTGCGATCTGGCGCTGGTGGGCGGCGTCAATCTGCAATTGGCGCCGGAGACCACCATCGGTTTCTGCCGCCTCGCGTCGCTGTCGCCCGATGGCCGGTCACGGGCGTTCGACGCCGACGCCAACGGGTACGTGCGTGCCGACGGTTGTGGCGTGCTGGTGCTGACCCGGCTGTCGGAGGCCCGCCGCACCGGTGACCGGGTGCTCGCGGTGGTCCGCGGGGTCGCGGTGAATCACGACGGGCGATCCAATGGTCTCACCGCGCCCAACGGTCCAGCACAGCAACGCGTCATCACCGATGCGCTGGCCCGGGCGGGCGTTCAGCCGGACGCAGTGGACTATGTCGAGACGCATGGCACCGGCACGCCGCTCGGCGACCCGATCGAGGCGACCGCGTTGGCCGAGGTGTACGGCACGGGCCGCACCCAGCCGCTGCTGATCGGGTCGGTCAAGACCAATATCGGACACACCGAAGGGGCCGCGGGTGTCGCGGGTGTCATCAAGGCCGTCCTCATGTTGCAGCACGGCCAGATTCCGCCGAGCCTGCACTTCCATACGCCGAACCCGCTGATCGACTGGGCGGACGTGCCGCTCGAGGTGGTGCGCGAGGCCCGGGAGTGGCCGCGAAGCGGAAACGAGCCGACGATAGGTGTCAGCTCGTTCGGCATGAGCGGCACGAACGCGCACGTCATCCTGGGGCAGGGCGATCCAGCGCCGCCGCGGCAACCGGGTATGCCGAATGCGCAGGTGCTCGTGCTCTCGGCCCGCAACGAAGCCGCGCTGACCGCTGCGGCGCGCCAGTGGGCAGACGAAACACTCTTGGCGCAAGCCGCTTTCGGCGATCTCGCCTACACCGCCGCCACCGCACGCACGCATTTCGAAGAGCGGCTGGCGGTGGTCGCCGGCACAGGTGCGGACGCGGCGCAGAGTCTGCGGGACGGAAAGGCGATCCGCGGGCGGGTGGAGCGGGCCGCGACCGTGAAGGTGGCGTTGCTGTTCACCGGGCAGGGGGCGCAGTACCCGGGCATGGCGCGGGAGTTGTTCGATTCCGAACCGGTCTTCCGTGACGCGCTGCGGCAGTGCGACGCGGTGCTGGGACCGATCGAGGACGGCATCGGCCTCTTGGACGCCTTGTACGGCGAGCACGATGCGGGCCTGTTGCGGCGCACGGTGTTCACCCAGCCCGCACTGTTCGCCGTCGAGTGGGCGCTGTGGGAGTTGTGGCGAGCGTGGGGCATCGCCCCTGCCGCAGTCCTCGGGCACAGTGTCGGCGAGTACGTCGCGGCGTGCGCGGCGGGCGCCATGACGATGGAGGACGCGCTGCGGCTGATCGCCGTGCGCGGCAGGCTGATGCAACGCCTTCCGGACGGTGGCGGGATGCTGGCCGTCGACGCCTCCGCCGACCAGATCGCGTCGCTGGTGGCGCGGTATGCGCCCGCGGTATCGGTCGCCGGATACAACGGACCGGCTCAGGTGGTCGTCGCTGGACCGCGTTCCGCGCTCGATCTGCTCCGGGATGATCTGTCGACCAATGGGATTCACGCGACACCCCTCTCGGTCTCGCATGCGTTCCACTCCCCGGCGATGGACCCGATCCTGGATGATCTCGCCGCCGCGGCGGCGCGCGCGGCCTTCACCGATCCGGCGATTCCGCTGATCTCGAACCTCACCGGTGCGCCGCTACAGGCGGGCGAGTTGACCCCGGACTACTGGGCTCGCCACGCACGTCAGCCGGTGCGGTTCGCCCAGGGTATGCAAGCCATTGCTGGACTCGGGATCGGCACGTTCCTCGAGATCGGTCCGCAGCCGACCTTGTCCACGCTCGGTGGTCGTGTGCTGGGCGACTCGGCGCGGTTCGTCGCGTCGCTGCGCCGCGGCCGCGGTGACCGCGAGACGATGATGACGGCGCTCGCACACCTGTATGTCGGTGGCGTGCCGGTGAACTGGGAGCAGGTACACCGGTCGCACAGCCGCCGCAGGGTCCTGGCGCCGACGTATCCCTTCCAGCGGCAGCGGTATTGGGTCGAGTCTCGGACCGGCGCCGCGCCGCGTCCGGCGGCGCGGATTCCCGCACGCCCGGGCGTTGCCGTCCGGACCGACCTACCCGGCGCGGCTGTCGATTTCGACCTGACGCTGCGACCGGATGCCCCGCGCTACCTGGCCGATCATGTCGTCGATCGGAATGTCGTCGTGCCGGGCGCCTGGTTCGTCTCGACCATCGCCGCCACCGCGCGCGAGGTGGGCGCCGGTGAGGTGGTCGCGATCGATGACCTCGTGATCACCAGCGGCCTCACCCTGACCGGACCCCAACCGGTGCGGGTGCGGTTCGAACCGAGCACCGACGGTTTTGCCGTGCTGGTGACGGCCGAGACCGCTGAGGGACCGCGCATCCACGCACGCGCCCGTGTACTCGCCGGCAGGCACCGGCTACCGGCCGGTGCGAGCCGGGCGGACATTCTGCGACGCTGTCCGGAACATCTTGCCGGAGCGGACTTCTACGCACTGCTGGCGACCGCAGGCCTGCCCTACGGCCCGGCGTTCCGCCGCGTCGTGGATGTTCACGTGGGTGAGCGGGAAGCGCTGGTGACGCTCTCGGGTCCCGACACCGACGCCGGTCCCGGCATGGTGCACCCCGTCCTGCTGGACGCGGCGTTCCAAGCCACATACGCCGCGATGTCGCCGCGGGCCGGGGACCACACCTGGGTGCCGTTCGCCGTGGACCGGGTGCTGGTCCCGGCCGGTGCGGGCACCGTTCGATTCGGCCATGTGCGCGTCGTCGAGCAGACGCCACAGCTGTGTGTCGCCGATGTTCGACTGCTCGATGAGGAGGGTTGTCCGGTGCTGGTCGCGGAGGGATTGCGAGTGATGCGGACACCCACGCCGGACCCGGCCCGGCGGCCGTCCGGTCATGCCGCGGCTGATCGGTCCGCCGCGGATACCTATCGAATCGACTGGCGGGAAGCCGAATCGGCGCTGCCCGGCGCGGCGACCGGGCGCTGGTTGGTCGTCGGGGCGGGTGGCTTTGCCGACGCGCTCGCCGAGGTGCTGCGGGTGCGCGGCGCGGAGTGCGTGTTGGCCCGGCCCGGGCGCGGTTTCGCGTTTCGCGCCGAGGACGAGTTCGAGGTCGATCTCGGTGTGCCCGCGGCGGTGCGTGCGCTGCTCGGTGCCGTGAGCGACGGCCGCACACCGTTGCGTGGGATCGTCTCCGCGGTCGCGTTGCCGACTTCGGACGCACCCGCGCCTGCGCATGCGGAAAGTCTGGTGGTGGGCGCACTGCATCTCGTGCAGGCCGCCGCGCTGGCGGGGGAGCCCGCAGTGTGGCTGCTCACCCGTGACGGTCAGCGGGTCGATCCGTCCGATCGGGTCGCGCCGGAGCAGTCCGCGCTGTGGGGTTTCGCGCGCAGTGCGCAGCTCGAGCAACGCGAAATGGGCTGTCGCGTCATTGATCTGGATCAGCACACCGCCGCGGAAAAGGTGGTCGACGTCCTCGTCGCACCCTCGGGGCCAAGGCAGCTGGCGCTGCGCGGGAGAAGCCGGCGTGTGCCGCGGCTCGTTCCGCTGGAAGCACTACCCGACGTCACGACGATGCCGGACACCGGTGGGACGGTGCTGATCACCGGCGGTCTGGGCGGCGTGGGGCTCCTGGTGGCCCGCTGGTTGGTCGACCGAGGGTGGCGGGAGCTGGTGCTCGCGGGACGTTCGGCGCCCGGCGCGCAGGCGGAGGCGATGATCGCCGAACTGCGCGGACGAGGAGCTCGGATCAGCGTGCGGTCGCTCGACGTCGCTGATCGTGACGCCGTGGCCGCCACACTGGATTGGATCGACCGCGAACTGCCGCCGCTGGCCGGGGTGGCGCATCTGGCCGGTGTGCTCGATGACGGAGTGATCGCCGAGCAGACGGCGGCGCGCGTCGGGCGGGTACTCGCGCCGAAGACGTTCGGCGCTTGGCACCTGCACGAGCTGACCGCGTCCCAGTCGTTGCGGTTCTTCCTGCTGTTCTCCTCGGCCGCGGGCGTGGTCGGCTTGCCCGGTCAATCCAGCTATGGCGCCGCCAATGCCTTCCTCGATGGTCTGGCTGAGCTGCGGCGCGCGGTGGGAGTGCCCGCACTGTCGATTGCGTGGGGTCCGTGGGCGGACACCGGGATGATGGAACGGTTGACCGGCGGCGCGATGGAGCGTCTGGCCCGGCGCGGCTACGGCCTGTTGGGCACCGAGCAAGCTCTCGAAACGCTGTCTCGCGTCTTCGATTCCGCGACGACGGGCGCAATTACCACGCTCCCGCTCTTGCCGCCCGCAGCTGGTGCCGACGTGCCGGACGTGCTGTCGGACGCGGTCGCGCCCGTTCAGACTGGTGAAAACCATTCGGCCACAACGGATGTCAGCGGACTCGCCGTCGAGATGGAGGCGCTGGTGCGGCGCTGCCTCGGGCTCGGTCCTGACGCCGATCTCGATCGCCCGCTGCACGAACTCGGTTTGGACTCGGTCGCGGCCCTAGAGATCCGCGACGAACTGTCGCGCTCGAGCGGGCATCGGCTGCCCGCGACGCTCGCCTTCGAGTACCCGACGCCGCGGGCGGTCCTCGATCTGCTGGTGCAGTTGGGGACGACACGGACGTCCGCTCCGTCGTCGACCGAGGTGCATGGCGATTCGCCTCTGCGCACGGCGGCGCGGACGTCCGCTCCCGCGGTGCACGGCGCCGCAACTTCGGCGAACGGCGCCGACCACGCACTCCGCAATGGGACGAGCGCGACATCCAACTGGTCGATGACACCGGTGCACCAGGCCGCGACGAACGGCGGGCTGAACCCGCACGCGGACGAGCCCAGGACAAACGGCGGGCTGATCCATCGTGGGAGCGAGGCCACGACGAACGGCGGGCTGAACTCTCACGGGAACGAGCCCACCAACGGGCTGCAGCATCGCGCGGACGAGCCCAGGACAACTGGCAGACTCGATCATCGCGGGGAGGAGCTCGCCACGAACGTCAACCGCGGGAACGAGCCCGCGACGAACGGTGCGGCTGATCACCGCGGAGTCGTGAACGACGGAAGCGAACAGCGAACGCCAGAGCCGCCGAACCAGCAGCGCCCTGTGGTCACCGAACGCGCATCGGCCGACTCATCGATGATGGCGCCGAATGCGATGGCCGGTTCGAGCTCCGGTTACCGCGCCGATGCGGTGGGGGATATCGCGATCGTGGGTGTGAGCGGCCGATACCCGGGTGCGGACGGACTCGACGAGTACTGGCGGGTGCTGGTCGAAGGGCGCGACTGCATCACCGAGATCCCCTTGGAACGCTGGGATCATTCCCGGTACTTCGTCCCCGATCGGCACAACCCGTTCACCTCCTACACCAAGTGGGGCGGGTTCCTCGACGACGTCGACTGTTTCGATCCGCAGTTCTTCGCCATCTCACCGCGCGAGGCCGAAGTGCTGGACCCGCAGGAACGACTGTTCCTGCAAACCGCGTGGGCGGCACTGGAAGACGCCGGGCACACCCGCGCCGATCTGGCCCGCGGCGGTCTGCGACCCGAGGAAGCCGGCGTGTTCGTCGGCGTCATGTGGGGCACCTATCAGATGTTCGGCGCCGAGGAGTCCCGCCTCGGGCGCGGCACGCTGCCCGGGTCGACGTTCTGGAGCATCCCGAACCGGGTGTCGCACGCGCTCGATTTCCAGGGGCCGAGCATCGCGGTGGACACGGCGTGCTCGTCCTCGCTCACCGCTTTGCATCTGGCCTGCCAGAGCTTGCGCACCGGCGAATGCCGCCTGGCCGTGGTCGGCGGGGTCAACCTGTCGCTGCACCCGTACAAGTTCGTCGCGCTGAGTCAGGGCCAGTTCGCCTCCACCGATGGCCGCTGCCGCTCCTTCGGCGCGGGCGGGGACGGTTACGTGGCCGGTGAGGGTGTGGGGGCGATGGTGCTACGGCCACTGGCGGACGCCGAAGCCGATGGCGACACCATCTACGGCGTCATCAAGGGCACCGCGGTGAACCACGGCGGCCGGGTCAATGGGTTCACGGTGCCGAACCCGGCCGTGCAGGCGGCGGTGATCCGCTCCGCGCTGCGCGTCGGCGGCGTCGACCCGGCTTCGGTGTCCTACATCGAGGCGCACGGCACCGGAACGGCTTTGGGTGATCCCATCGAAATCGCGGGCCTTGCCAAGGTTTTCGGTGCCGCCGGGGTGGCCGAGCTGCCGATCGGATCGGTGAAGTCCAATGTCGGCCATCTCGAGGCGGCGGCCGGTGTCGCGGCGTTGACCAAGGTGCTGTTGCAACTGCGCCATGAGACCATCGTGCCGTCGCTGCACGCCACGCCGCCGAATCCGAATATCGACTTCGCGGCCACACCGTTCCGGATCCCGACCGGCCCGCGGCCGTGGCCGTCGGGTGATCCGTCCCGGCCGCGGCGGGCGACGGTCAGCTCGTTCGGCGCGGGCGGCGCCAACGCCAACGTGGTGATCGAAGAGTACGTCGACCGGCGACCGGAGACCCGGTTCAGCGGCGGACAGGTGGTTCCGGTCTCGGCGCGCGACTCCGACCGGCTCGTGGATTACGTTGCCGCACTGGACCGTTTCCTCGCCGGACAGCAACCGAACCTCGCCGATCTGGCCTACACCATGCAGGTCGGCCGGCAGCCGGGCCGTGCTCGCGCCGCGTTCGTCGCCCGTGATATCGATCGGTTGCGCGCCGCCGTTCGCGCCTGGATCGATGACGCGCCGGGCGCGCGGGACTGCCGGGACGCGGCCGAGGATTCGCGGATCGCGCGCTGGCTCGGCGGCGGCGACATCGACTGGGCCACCGTGCGCGATCCCGGGCCTCGCCGACGCATTCCCGCGCCGACTTATCCGTTCGCCCGTGAGCGGTACTGGATTCCGGATGTCCCATCCACGCCGGAATCCACTCCCGTGCAGTTCACGCATGCCGCCACTACGCCAGTGCAGGAGCAGCCTGCGCAGTCCACACCGATGCACCGGTCTGCACCAGGGCAATTCACACCAGTGCGGTCCGCGTCAGCGCCCCAGACCACGGCGACACCAGAGCCCACGGCGACCGCGCAGTCCACTCCGGTGCAGCAGTCCACGCCCACGGCACAGCCTGCTGCCACAACGCAGTCCCCAGCAACGCAGCGGCCTGTGCCCGGCGCGAACCCCCGACCGGCGCGGCAGCTCGCTCGGACGGACCGGCGGCTACTGGTTCCGGTGTGGCGCGAACTCCCCCTTCCCGTCGGGGACCTGCGTTCTCGGCGCACCCTCGTCGTCTACGACGCGAGGACCCCGCACCCGCTGGTCGCGGCGCTGACGGCCGCGACCGGTGATCCGGGACGCCTGGTCCGGGTCCCGCAGGCGCCGGATGGGTTGGCCCGCGACGACTTCGACGCGGGCGCACGGCACGGCCGGGAGTTGATGGCACGCTATCCCGACACCGATTCCGTGATCGATCTATGCGACCTCGCCCCGGCACCGGGCGGCCGACCGACCGGCGACCTCGGGCGGATGGGCCTCTACCAGGGCACTATCGAGGCACGAACGGGCGCCCTCGCGCTGATCCATCTCACCGCCGGGCAGCCCGGCACCGACGGCCCGGAATCGGCGCCGCTGGGCGGCCTGGCCGCCGCGCTCGCCGAGGAGATCCGCGGTGTGCGGACACGCAGCGTACATCTCGTCGCCGAGCGCGACGCGGTGTGCGCGGACCCCGCCCGGTTGCTGGAGATACTCGGCGCGGAATGCACGGCCGATGACGGCGCACCGCGGGTGCGGTATCGCGGCCGTGCGCGTGAGGCCGTCGAATTCGCGGACGCGATCCCGCGCGACGGTCTCGCCGTCGACCCCGCGCGCACCTATGTGGTGACCGGCGGCACCCGCGGTTTGGGTGCGGAGTTCGCGGCGGCGCTGGTCGAGCGCGGCGCGCGTCGCCTGGCCATCCTCGGCCGGGAACCGCTTCCGCCGGCGACGGAATGGGATCGGGTGGCCGGCGGGTCCGGGTCGGATGCGGACAAGGTGCGGCGGCTGATCGCCCTGCGTGATCGCGGTGCCGCGGTGCGAACCTACTTCGGCAGTCTCGCCGACGAGGCGTCCTTGACCGGATTCTTCGACCAGGTCCGGCGCGAGCTGGGTCCGATCGGCGGCGTGCTGCACTGCGCGGGAAGTGTGTCGCCCGAGAGTCCGGCGTTCGTACGGAAGACCGGCCCCGCCGTCGCGACGGTGCTCGCCCCCAAGCTGGCGGGCACTGCGGTTCTCGCGGACGTGCTCGCCGCCGACCGTCCGGATTTCTTCGTGTTGTTCTCGTCGGTGTCGGCGGTGCTGCCCGGTCTCGCGGTGGGCCTGTCGGACTACGCGATGGCGAACGCGCACCTGGATCGGTTCGCCGAGGCCCAGCACGCCGCGGGACGGACCTGGTTCCGGTCGATCAACTGGCCGTCGTTCCGCGACACCGGATTCGGTGAGGTGACCAGCGCGGCCTACCGAGCCACCGGCCTTCCAGCTCTGACCGCCGCGGAAGGATTCGACCTGCTCGACGCCGCGCTCGGGCTGCCGGAAGCTCCGGTGGTGCTGCCGTATCACGGTGCGGCGCTGCATCTTTCGACAAGGGCGAGCCAGTCGGCGGTAGCGGTCCGGCCGGCGTCGCCGACAGCGGCTGCCCAGCCATCGCCGAACGGCTCCGGGCAGGCGTATCAGGAATTGCTGCGGATCTTCTCCGACGAGCTGAAGCTCGCACCGGCGCGGTTCGAGGGTGACAAGCGGTTCGAGGAGTACGGCGCGGACTCGGTGCTCATCGCCTCGGCCGTGCGCCGGATCGAGCAGGTTGTGGGTCAGCCTTTCGATCCAGCGCTGGTGCTGGAATTCCCGACCTTGGACGCGCTGGCGGGGCTGCTGACCGAGCAGTTCCCGGAACGTTTCGCCGCAGCGCAGCAACCGGATGCCCCACGGCCGCCGAGCGCAGCAACCACGCGAGGAGCCGATCCGGTTGCGCCGCGTGGCGCGACAAACAGCTGGTCCGCCGATGCTCGGCGGGGCAGGGCCGCCGAACCCGTCGCCGTGGTCGGCATCGGCTGCCGTCTCCCGGGCGGCGACGATCCGGACTCCTTCTGGCGCATGCTCGCCGAGGGCCGATCCGGTATCCGAGAAGTGGATCCGGCGCGCTGGGATCCCGCACGGTTCTATCGTCCGACCGGCGGTCAAGGGCTCACCAACAGCAAGTGGGGCGGGTTCGTCGACGGCGTGGATCTGTTCGACCCGCAGTACTTCAGGGTCAGCGACGAACAAGCGTGGCAGATGGATCCGCTGCAGCGGTTGCTGCTCGAGACGTCGGTGCTGGCCACCGCTGACGCGGGATACCGCCGCGAGGAGTTGGCGGGCAAACGGGTCGGCGTCTACGCGGGCAGCCGCGCGGCCAACTACTTCAACCGGATTCCGGTCGCCGACCGGCACACCATCATCGGCATCGGCCAGAACTTCATCGCGGCCAGGATCTCCGACTACTTCGACTGGCACGCGGGCAATGTCGTGCTCGACAGCGCGTGCTCGTCCTCGCTGCTGTCGGTGCACCTGGCCTGCCAGGCACTGCGTGCGGGCGAGGTGGACGCCGCGCTGGCCGGCGGTGTGGAGGTGCTGCTCGACGAGATGCCGTTCGTCACGCTCTCGGCGGCGGGTGTGCTCTCGCCGAACGGCAGGTGCGCGACGTTCTCCGAGGACGCCGACGGTTTCGTGCCCGGTGAGGGTGCGGCGCTACTGCTGCTCAAGCGGCTCGACGACGCGCTCGCCGACGGTGATCGGATCTACGCGGTGCTGCGCGGCTCGGCCATCGGCAACGACGGGCACACCATGGGCATCACGACACCCAATATGCGGGCGCAAATCGAGGTGGTCACCGCGGCGCTCGAGGTGGCGGGGATGTCGCCGGACGCACTGTCCTACCTGGAGGCGCACGGCACCGGCACTATGATCGGCGACCCCATCGAATTGAAGGGGCTGGCCACCGTGCTGGGCGACCGATCGGGCCGCCTGGAGCCGTGCGCGGTCGGCAGCGTGAAAACCAATATCGGCCATCTGCTTTCCGCCGCGGGCATCGCCGGGGCCGTCAAGACGATCCTGGCCGTGCACCATGCGGCGCTGCCGCCGTCGCTGCATTGCGACAACCTCAATCCGCGCTTCCAGTTCGCCGGTTCACCGCTGCAGGTCAACCGGGAGCTGCGCCCGTGGCGGCCCGCCGACGGCAGGCCCCGCGCCGCGGGCGTCAGCTCGTTCGGGTTCGGCGGCACCAATGCTCACCTCGTCGTCGAGCAGGCGCCCGATGGGCATCGGCCGACACGTCGTCCCCTTGATCCACCTGTCTTCCGCAAGAGGAGCTTCATGCTGCCGAAAACGGTTCCGAGCACACCCACGGAGCCCGCGCCACGGTTCGTGGTCCCGATGACGCCGAGCGCCCCGGCGCCGTCGTTCCTGCGCGTGGAGCCGCTGCGATGAGAGGGATCGATCTGGACAGCTTCGCCACCACCCTGCACGCCGACGACCCGGTGGTGCGCGACCATCGCGTGCACGGCGTGCGGATCCTGCCCGGCGTGGTGTATCTCGACATGATCCTGCGCGCCGCGATGGCGGCCGGTTATCAGCCCGCCGATCTGACCATCCGGGAGGCGCTGTTCCAGCGTCCGGTCGCCCTCGCCGAGGACGGCGCGGTGCGTATCGCGTTCCGGGTGGATCGCCCGACCGGGCGGATCACCATCGACGTGCAGCGACTGGACCGAACAGGCGCGCCGTACGGGCCGGTCGATCCCGTCGCGGAATGCGTTCTGGTGCAATCGGATGCGCCGGGCGAGCCGCGGGCGGATACCGCAGCCGGGTCCGCGCAGGGGCGCGGCATGGCCGAGCTGTACGCGCAGAGCGGCGGCCGTGGCATCGAGCATCGCGATTTCATGCGGGCCACAGGGCATTTCACACGCAGCGGCGACGTCGTCACCGCGACGATGGGTCTAGGCCCCGAGGCAGCCGCGCACCTGCCCGGCTTCCTTTTGCATCCCACGTTTTTGGACGCTTCGACGATCGTTCCGTTCGTCGATCCGCGACGGCTGGGAGCCGACGACGACAGCGCGTTCATCCCGATCTACTTCGGCGACGTGCAAGCCTGGCGGGCCACGCCGGAGCGGGTCTTCGTACGGGCATCGGTCCGCGGCGGTGGGCAGGGCGGAGACCTGCTCGAAGCCGATGTGGCACTCTACGCCCCGGATGGATCGCCGGTGGTGCGCTATCGGCTGACCTCCAAGCGTGTGCGCGGCAGCGCGGACATCCAACGGTTGCTGACACCGATGGAAGCGACCGCGACGCCGATACCGCACGGTCCCGCGCCCGCCAACCCAGCGGCCGCGCACTACGATCCGTCGGTTACCGGCCCGGCACCCGCCGCGCAACACGATCCCTCGGCCACTATCCAAGCACCCGCCGCACAACACGGTCCGTCGGCTACCGGCCCGGCCACCGCCACGCAGCACGGTCCGTCTGCCAACAGCCCGGCTGCGGCGGCGGACGCCCTACGGGTGCTGATCGCCGCCGACCTGGCTGCCCTGGTCGCCGTCGAACTGGGTGCCGATGCTTCCGGTATCGCCACCGGCGTGGGGTTCTACGAACTCGGCCTGGATTCCGGGCGCTTGCTGCGCCTGACCGCCGAACTGGAAGGACGGGTGGGCGAGCCGCTGTATCCGACGCTGCTGTTCGAGTACCAGACCATCGATGCGCTCGCTGGTCACCTCGCCGAGACAGTTGGCGCGAAGTATCGACCAGTCACCGCCACCACAGTTCCGCACACGACCGCGCACCAACCCGGCCCAGCGACGAGCCCGGCTGAATTTGCCACACAGTCAAAGAGATTCGGTTCGGAATCAACGGAGCTGGGTTCGGCGCCGCAAGCAGTCGCCTCGAACGCAGACTCAACCGAATTCCGTTCGGCCCAGCCGACCGCGCTGACGGCGGAACTGCCCCTCGCTTTGTCGAGAACTGTCGACCCCGCGGCCGAAGACGCTTCAGCGGCCGGGGACGAGCTGGTCACCTTTGGGTTCGACTGGGAACTCGACACCGCCGCGCATTCTCGCCGGGAAGCGACCAGCCTGCTCGTCTTCGACACGACCGACCGCCCCTACCGGCACACCGGGGCCGCCGCCGTGGTCAGGGTGCAGCCTGGTGACGATTTCCTCTCCGGTGCAAGTGATTTCGTTGTCAACCCGGCAGACCCACGGCATATGGGCCTGCTGGTCGAGCAGCTGATGGCCCGTGCGCTGCGCTTCGACGCCGCCCTGTATCTGTGGCCCGAATCGATCGGCGACGATGATTCCCGGGACTTGATCGACGGCGTGTACTTGCCGCTGCGTGATCTTGTGCGTGCGACAACCGGGGTGTCCGAACCGCCGGTACGGCTGGTGCTCGCCGTGCTGCGCACGACACCCGTAGGTGAGCTGAGCTGCGCTCTTCTGGGTGGTTTCGCCCGCACGCTGCGGCTGGAGCAGCCGCATCCGATCCTGCGTGCCGTGCAGTGCGAGCCCGGCGCGGCGATCGATGACATCGTGGCCGCCGAACTGGGCGTCGAGGAACGCCACCCCGCCACCGAGATCCGCTATCGCGGCGGCCGACGCGAGATCCGGCTGCCCCGACTGCGTACGGACTCCGCGACCGCTGGCGACGCGGTGCTGCGGACGGGATCGGTGGTCGTGGTGACCGGCGGATTCGGCGGCATCGCCCGGCATCTGGCACGCCGTCTCGCGACCGACTACGGCGCGCGTCTGGTGCTCGTATCGCGTCGTCCGCTCGATGCGGCAGGCGCTGGTCTGCTCGCCGAGCTCAACGACCTCGGCGCGGAAGCGGTGCATGTGCGCGCCGACGTGTCGATCGCCGAGGACGCCGAGCGCGTCGCCGCGATCGCGCATGCCACATTCGGGCCGGTCGAGGTGCTTTACCACGGTGCGGGACAGCTGCGCGACGGGCTGGTGTCCGGCACCGGCCGCGACGAAGCGGTTTCGGTTCTGGCACCGAAGGTGCACGGCGCGCGGCACCTGACCCGCGCGCTGCCGGAGGCCCGGCTGACGGTCTTGTTCTCCTCGGTCTCCGCGGTGCTCGGCAATCCGGGACAGGCCGACTACGCGGCGGCCAACCGCTATCTCGACGTCTTCGCCGAACAGCGTGACCAGGCCGGAACCAGGACGGTGAGCGTCAACTGGCCGCTGTGGGCCGAGGGCGGCATGCATCCGCCCGCCGAGCAGATCGCCGCGCTGCGGCGCGCCGGGATCGGACTGCTGCCCACCGCGACCGGACTCGACCTGCTGCTGTCGTGCGCCGCGCTGGACCGCGCCCAGCTCGCCGCGGTCTGGGGCGACCCCGAAGTCGTGCGCGCCCGGCTGCGCCCGGCCGCCGCGCAGGCGAGCGTTTCCGTCGAGCCGGTGACCGCCGGCGAGCACCTTGCCCCGATGCGGCCGGCAGGCGTCGAGGAGCCGATCGCGATCGTCGGGATCAGCGGGCGCTACCCGCACGCCGACGACCTCGACGAGTTCTGGCGCAATCTGCGCGACGGCCACGACGCCGTCGGCCCTGTTCCTGCCGAACGCTGGTGGTTGACCGCGGCCCGAGACACCCCCGGCGCACCACCGATGACCGGTGGCTTCCTCAGCGACGTAGGCGGTTTCGACCCCCAGTTCTTCCGCATTCCCCCCGTCCAGGCGCCACTGCTGGATCCGCAGGAGCGGTTGTTCCTGCAACAGGCGTATGCCGCACTGGAGCATGCGGGCTACCACCACACCGATCCCACCGTTCGGGATCGGCGCGTCGGTGTATTCGTCGGGGCTACCTGGAGCGACTACCGACTGCTGGGGGTGGCGGCTACCCGTGACGGCGATCCGGTCGCCGTAGCCTCGATTCCGTCGTCCATCGCCAACCGCACCTCCTACACCCTCGGCCTGCGCGGACCGAGTCTCACCGTGGACACCGCCTGCTCGGCATCGCTGACCGCCCTGCACCTGGCGCGGCGCGCCGTGCTGGATGGCGAATGCGACGCCGCGATCGTCGGCGGCGTGAATCTGCTGTTGCACGAGGACAAGTTCCTGCTGCTGAGCAGCCTGGGCATGATGTCGGACAGCGGCCGCTGCAGGCCGTTCGCCGCGAGCGCCGACGGCTATGTCCCGGGTGAAGGTGTCGGTGCCCTGTATCTGAAGCCGCTGTCCGCCGCTCGCGCCGACGGTGACACCATCCACGGACTGGTCCTGGGCAGCGCCGTCAATCACGGCGGCCAGACTTCCGGGTACAGCGTGCCGCACCCCGGCGCGCAGGCCGAGGTGATCACCGACGCGCTGCGGGCGGCGGGGGTCGATCCGGCAAGGGTCGACTACCTGGAGGCGCACGGCACCGGAACGCCGCTCGGCGATCCGATCGAAATCGCGGGTCTGGCCGCGGCATTCGGCCGATCCGATGGAACCGGTCGCTCCCGCGCGCTCGGCTCGACCAAATCGAACATCGGCCATCTCGAAGCGGCCGCGGGCGTCGCGGGGCTGACCCGCGTGCTACTGCAGATGCGGCATGGACGGATCGCGCCGACCCTGCATGCGGCCCAGGCCAATCCGGCCATCGCGTTCAACTCGGTGCCGTTCCATCTGCCACGCGAGTTGGAGGACTGGCCGCGGCGCACGGTCGACGGCGTCACCGTGCCGCGGCATGCGGGTGTCAGCGCGTTCGGCGCCGGCGGCGCCAATGCCCATGTGGTGCTCGCCGAATTCGTCGACGACCGAGCTCGGTCCAGGGTGCCAGGTGGGTCGGAGATCTTCGTGCTGTCGGCACGCACAGCGGCCCAGCTGCACCGCTACGCCGACATCATGGCGCAGCACTTCCGTGCGCTCGACCCCGACGATTTCACCGACGCGGTACGCACATTGCAGGTGGGCAGGCCCGCGCTCGCGCACCGGCTGGCGGTGGTCGCGTCCTCGCCTTCCGCGGTGGCCGACGCGCTCGACCAATTCCGCACCGATCAGCTCGGTCCGGTGGTGACCGGCACAGTGGACGCGCAAACCCGTCCGCTGTTCGGCCCACCGGCGAGCGATCAGGACCTGGCTCGCCAGTGGGTCGCGGGCGCCGACATCGATTGGCATGCCCGCGGCGGCCCGCAGAGACGAATTCCGTTGCCGGGCTACCCCTTCGACCGCACCAATTACTGGATCAGCACGCCGCCGCGCTCCGGCTTCGACGCCGCGGTGGCCCAGTTCGAGGCGGCTACCGGGCCCGCGGGCATCGTGGAGCCCGGCAAACCCGAGCTCGGCCGCTACGCGGCGATGCTGCTGTTCACCACGCTCGCCGGGATGGGTCTCACGCCAGGGGAGTGGACCGCCGAGTCACTGGACGCGGCACTGGGTGTGCGGCCCGAGTTCGCTCGGTTGCGCACCAGCTGTCTGGACATCCTGCTGCGGCATGGGCTCGTCCGGTCGCAGCGGGGCAGCATCGTCGTGCCCGGCCCGCCTCCCGGCACGAGCGGCATGCGCGCCGACCTGCTCGCACGCTTCCCGGAGACCGAGGCGTACGTGACCCTGCTCGATGCGTGTCTGGCCGCGTATCCCCGCGTGCTGCGCGGGGAGCTGTCCGCCACGGAGGTGTTGTTCCCCGGCGGCGACCTGGAGCTGGTCGGCGCGATCTATCGCGGCAACGCCGCCTACGACTTCACCAACGGCCTGCTTGCCGAGTTGGTGTCGAACCTCGCGCAGCAGCGCCGCACCGCGCGCCCCTTGCGTGTGGTCGAGATCGGCGCGGGCACAGGCGGTTCCACGCACAGCGTGCTCGCAGCACTCACCGGACATGGGATCGCGTACGAGTACCACTACACCGACGTCTCGCACAGTTTCGTCGCGCACGGACGGCGCACCTTCGGCATGTACCCTGACCTGCGTTTCGCCGTCCTGGACATCGAGACCGATCCGGTCGCGCAAGGGTTTCCCGCGGGCGACGCCGACCTGGTTGTGTGCGCCAACGTCCTGCACGCCACGCGGTCGGTCGACTCGGCACTGCGGAACGCGCGACGGCTGCTGGCACCAGGCGGCGTACTGGCATTCACCGAAGCGACCACCGATCTCGAAGTGCTCGCACTGACCTTCGGCCTGCTCGAGGGCTGGCACGCCTACCGCGATCCCGCAGCGCGAATCCCGCACTCGCCGTTGCTGTCCGAACAACAATGGCGCGCGGCCCTGAGCGCCGCGGGATTCTCCGGAGTCCGAGCGTGGGGTCCCGGCCTGTCCGCGGACCCCGAACCGAGCTTCCGGCTGCTCGCCGCCGTCACCGCCGCCACGCCCGCCGATGCTCGGCCCGAACCCGACGTCCTCCCGGAACCGGCGCAAGCTGCCGCGACCGGCGCATTCACACAGGCCGCCCACACCCCGGCGCTGGAATCCCAACGCATCGGCGCCACCCCGCAAACGGCGCAAGCTGCCGCGACCGGCGCATCGACGCAGACCGTCGGCAATTCGCCGCTGGGAGCCCAACGCATCGGCGTGGTCCCGGAACCAGCGCGAGCCTCCGCGGTCAGCTCATCCACGCAGATCGCCCACATCCCGGCGCAAGGAGCCGAACGGATCGACCCGGAATCGACGCGGGCCGACGCCGGCGCATCCAAGCAGTTCGCTGACAACTCCGAGCTGGGGGTGCAACGCGTCTCCTCCGAACCCGCGCGGACGGCGATCACATCGGCCGCTGCGGTCTCGGCGCTGGAAGCCGAAGTCATCGGCCTCCTCGCCGACGGACTCGGCGTGGCGCGCTCCGAGGTGCGCGCGGAGTTGCCGCTGTCGGAGTACGGCGTCGATTCGATCCTCGCGGTGAAGATCATCGACCGCGTCAACGCCCGCTACGGGCTGGCGCTGCGGCCGACAGTGGTGTTCGACCATCCCTCGGTGCGGCTGCTCAGCAGGCGTATGGCCGAAGACGGCGCGACGGCGACCAGCACACAGACGACTCAACCGACCGACAGTGCCCCCAGCCGAATGTCTTCGGCGTCGCACCCATCGGCATCCAGCGCCCAAACCGTCGGCGCGCCATCCGCCCAGCGCGCGCAGCCTGAGGGGCCGAGCGAAAGGTCAGCATCCATGGACATTGCCATCATCGGCATGTCCGGCGAGTTCCCTGGCGCGGCGAATCTCGCCGAGTTCTGGCGCAATCTCGCCGCCGGACACGACTCCGTGACCGAGGTACCGGCTTCTCGCTGGCCGGTCGCCGACTACTTCCGGCCGGGACCGGCGATGCCGGGCAAGACCTACTCCAAGTGGGGCGGGTTCCTCGACGGCGTCGAGCAGTTCGATCCGGCGTTCTTCGACCTGGTGCCGGCCGAGGCCGACTACATGGACCCGCAGCAGCGATTATTTCTCGAACACAGCTGGCTCGCGCTGGAGGACGCCGCCATCGACCCGAAGTCGTTGCGGCGCACACGGTGCGGCGTATTCGCCGGGTCGCCCGGGTCGGACTACGCGACCCTGCTGCGCAACCGCGCAGCGGTCGGCTCGCATCACATGTTCACCGGCAACAGCCCCGCAATCTTGCCTGCGCGGGTGGCCTACCAGCTGGATCTCACCGGTCCGTGCCTCGGGCTGGACACCGCGTGCTCCTCTGCCCTGGTCGCGTTGCACCAAGCCTGCCGCAGCCTCGCCTCGGGTGAATCCGAGCTCGCCCTCGCCGGTGGCGTCGCGGTCTTCGTAACACCCGAATACCACCTGCTGGCCTCCTCGATGGGCATGCTGTCCCCGCGGGGCCGGTGCGCGAGCTTCGGCGCCGACGCCGACGGTTTCGTCATCGCCGAGGGCGCCGGGGTGGTGGTGCTCAAGCCGCTGGCCGCCGCCGAACGCGACGGCGACCCGATCCACGGCGTGATCCGCGGCATCGGAGTGAACCACGACGGACGCACCAACGGCATCACCGCGCCGAGCGTACGCTCGCAGACCGAACTGGAACTCGCGGTCTACCGCGAGGGCGGAATCGACCCATCCACCATCGGTTATGTCGAAACACACGGCACTGGAACACGATTGGGCGATCCAATCGAGATCGAAGCGCTCACCGCGGCCTTCCGCCACTACACCGACGCGATCGCCGCCATCCCGGTGGGCTCGGTGAAATCGAACATCGGGCACGCCTCGCACGCGGCCGGGATGGCGAGCCTGTTCAAGGTGCTGCTGGCCATGCGCGCCGGACAGGTCCCGCCCTCGCTGCACGTCACCTCGGTGAACCCGCTGCTCGGCCTGGACGAGTCACCGTTCTTCGTCAACACCGCACTGCGCGAGTGGAGCGGGCCGCGCCGCGCTGCGATCAGCTCCTTCGGTTTCAGCGGCACCAATGCGCACCTGGTGGTCGATGCGGCACCGATCGCCGACGCCGCCCGGCCGCACGTGCCGGGCGGTCCGCAGCTGATCGTGCTGTCGGCACGTAGCGCGACGAGCCTGACCCGGATGGCGCGGACACTGCGCAGGCATCTGGCCGCGAATCCGGACCTGGTGCCCGCGGACATCGCGCGGACACTGGCACACGGGCGCAGCGGATTCGAGCACCGGCTCGCGATCGTCGCGGACACCGTGGACGGCATCGCCGCGCGGCTTGCCGCATTCGCCGAAGGCGACTGCCCGGCAGGCGTTTTCACTGGTGCGACCGACGGGGTGACGGACCGGGCCGGTGCGACGGTGCTCGATGATCCGGTGGCGGCGGCACGGCAGTGGGTCGAGGGCGCGCAGGTCGAGTACGCGGGCTGGACCGATCCGGACGCGCGGCGTATTCATCTGCCCGGCTATGAGTTCGACCGGGAACGGTGCTGGGTACCGGACGAGAGCAGTGCGCCGTCGTCTGTAGCGGCAGCCCCCCAAACAGACGCGGCACTCCAGGGAGTCGTGGCAGCCGAGGGAGTCGCAGCGTCCCAGGAGATCGCGACACAGGAGGGAATCACAGCACCGCACAGAAGCGTAGCGGCGCGGCGAGTCGCAGTGCCCAACACCGCCGACGCATCGACTACGACCGCGCTGCGGGCGGTTTCTGCGCCTCCTCCCATGCCAAGCCAGGGCACGGCGGTTCCCGAAAGTGTCCCGAACCCGGCAAACCTCGCGGCCGGAGTCGGCGCTATATCTGACGGTGTCGTCACGCCACCAGACGCTGGGTCCGCGCCGTTCGTGACCGCGACGCAACACACGGAGGCCGCATCCACCGCGCCGTTGTGGCGTACCGCGGAGACCTATCTGAAGGGTCTGCTCGCCGAGTACTGCCGACTGGCCCCGGATCGGATCCGGACCCGTATCCCCTTGCAGGACTATGGGATCGACTCGGTGCTGATCAGCAAAATGAACGACCGGCTGGAAACCGATTTCGGTCCGCTGCCGAGCACCCTGTTCTTCGAGTACCAGACGGTGCGAGACCTCGCGGGCTATCTCGCCGACGAGCACGCGCCACGGCTGGTGGCGCTGACCTCCGACACCGCGCACGGGGCACCGACCCACGGCGGAGAATCGGACGGGACGCACGCACAGGCCGCCGATCCGGTCATCGCCGCGCCGCACAGCGCACCGGCCCCAGCACACACGATGGCGACCGGCCCGGCAGCCTCGGCAGCGGCGCACGGCGCACCGACATCAGCGCACATCGTGGTCGCCGACCCAGCACACCTGGACATGCCCCTGGGCGCACCGAACCAGACCCGGACGGAGCCCGCAGATCCAGCAATCGCCGCGCCGGTTCCAGCAGATGTGATCGCAGTCGAGCCAAGCGGGAATGCGTCCAGCAGCGCACCGACGCGTGTGGTGGCCAACGGCCCGGCGGATGCTGACATACCCCACGGAGCACCGGAGCCGGGCCGCCCTGTGGCAGCCGATCGCGCAGGACTCGACGCGACGCCCGCTTCGGCGAGCGGGTCCGCGCCTGCCGCCGAAGATTCCGACGACGACATCGCCGTCATCGGCATGGCAGGCCGGTTCCCCATGGCGGGTGACATCGAGGAGTTCTGGGCAAACCTGGTCGCGGGGCGGGACTGCATCGTCGAGGTTCCGCCGCAGCGGTGGGACCACCGCGACTACCTCTCCGACGACCCAGACGAGCCGGGCGCCACCTACGCACGCTGGGGCGGGTTCATCGACGACGTCGACAAGTTCGACGCCCGCTTCTTCGGCATCACACCCAAGGACGCCGAGGAGATGGACCCGCAGCAGCGTCTGTTCCTCGAAACATCCTGGGCGGCGTTGGAAGACGCGGGCTACACGCCGGATCGCGTGCGCGCCAGCGCCGCGTCCCGCGGTCTGCTCGATGCCGGGGTGTTCGCCGGGGTTGGCTATGCCGAGTACCAGGCGCTCGTCGGCGTGCCGATTTCGGGGTATTTCGCAGTGGCGAACCGGGTTTCGTATCACTTCGGCTTCAGCGGGCCGAGCCTGGCGGTGGATACCGCGTGCTCGGCATCGCTGACCGCGCTGCACCTGGCGTGTGAAAGCCTGCGCCGCGGCGAGTCGGCATATGCGCTGGCGGGCGGGGTCAACGTGTCGATCCATCCCGGGAAGTACCTGTTGCTCGGCTATGGCCGCTGGGCCTCCACCGACGGACGCTGCCGGTCGTTCGGCGCGGGTGGCGACGGCTATGTGCCGGGTGAGGGCGTGGTCACCCTGGTGCTCAAACCGTTGCGGCATGCGCGCGCCGACGGCGACCGCGTCTACGGCGTCATCCGGGGTAGCGCGATCAACCACGGCGGACGCACCAACGGCTTCACCGTGCCGAATCCCGCGGCTCAAGCCGACCTGATCGGCCGTGCGCTGACCGCCGCGCGCGTCGACGCGGGCGACATCGGCTACGTGGAGGCGCATGGCACCGGCACCGCGCTGGGCGACCCCATCGAGATCGCGGCGCTGACCAAGGCCTATCGCCGCGCCACGACCGAGCGCGGTTACTGCGGCATCGGTTCGGCGAAATCCAGTGTCGGGCATTTGGAGGCCGCCGCGGGTGCCGCGGGCGTGGTGAAAGCGCTGCTGCAATTGCGGCACGACACCATGGCGCCGAACCTGCACAGCGATCCGCCGAATCCGGGGATCGACTTCGCGGCCACACCGTTCCGGATCATCGACCAGCCCACGGCCTGGCCGCGTCCCGAGGACGGGCAGCCCAGAATCACCGCCGTCAGCTCGTTCGGCGCAGGCGGCTCGAACGCGCACGTCATCCTCGCCGACGCCGAGCCGGTCGCATCGACTCCCGAGGACGGGCAGCCCAGACTCGTCGTACTGTCGGCCCGCGACGCCGACCGGCTGACCGAGCTGGCCACCCGGGTGGCCCGGCGGTTGCGCGAGCACCCGGTGCCGCTGCCGGACGTGGCCTGGACGCTTGCCGTCGGCCGCACCGCGTTCCAGCACCGGCTCGCGGTGGTGGCCGCCTCCACGGCGGAACTCGTGGAGTTGCTCTACAGCGCGGCGGCTTCGGACACGACCGCGCCGGCCGAAGGAATGCTGATCTTCCGGGGCGTGGCCCGCACCCACCGCGAGCTCGACGAGCTGCCCGGCGAATCGGACGCCGACCGCGCGGAGTTCCGCGCGCTGTTGCGCTCCGGGAATCTGCCCCGTGTCGCCGAATTGTGGGCGGGCGGATGGACGGTGGATTGGGAACAGAGCTACGAGCGGCCGTTCGGCCGGATCGTGAGCCTGCCCGGTTACCCGTTCGCGCGGCGCAGGCACTGGATCGTGCCCGAGGACTACCGCCGGCGTAGCCATCCGGCTGCCCCACAGCTGGTCGCGAAAACGGTGGTCGCGCACGCGACCGACCCGGCCGACGCCGGGCGACGCAACGGCCACTCCGCGAACGGCACTGCGGCCCACGACATCCTGCGTGCCGATCCGACAGCCCCGGAACCCGCCGAACCCGATACAACCACCACGCCGAGCACGATCACCGAACCCTCTGTTGGGATCACTCAACCGGCTACTGGGTCCACTGAACCGGCTGGGGTCACCTCGTCGAACCAGCATGCCGAACCGGCTGAGATCGTCGCATCGAGCCGGACCACCGCTCCCCGTCCCGGGAGCGCCGAGCCGGCGGGCGACGGCTTCGACACCGCGCTGCGTGACCAGCTCAGCGAACAGATCCGCGACATCTTCGCCGATCTCACCAAGACCGACCCCGGAGAACTCGACCTCGACGCGGAGTTCGCCGACTTCGGATTCGACTCCGTTGCCACTGTCCGGATGCTCAACCGGCTGATGAAGCACTACGACGTGAAGATTCCGGCGGAATCGACCGAGCTGTATCCGACCATCGCGTCACTGTCGGAATACCTCGTGGCCGAGGGCATCATCACCGGAGGGACACACACCGACGCGCCGCGCGCCACCGAGACGGCGGCGGCCGCCGAAACACAGCAGCACATCCCGCCCGTGACCATGGACGCCCCGATTCCGGTGCGCTCGGTCTTCATCACCGGCGTGACCGGCGTGCTGGGCGGCAAACTGCTGCACGACCTGCTGTCGGATACCGACGTGCGGGTGACCTGCCTGGTGCGCGGCAAAACGGTGGACGCGGCCGAACGCAGGATCAAGCACTTCCTCAGCACCTACGATCCGGACGGCGCCCTCGACAAGGCGTTCGCGGACCGGGTGACGACGGTGCTCGGCGACGTCTCCAGCGAACGCCTCGGTCTGGACGAGGTGAGCTGGCGGCGCCTCGCCGACGAGGTCGACCTGACCATCCACGCCGCGGGTCGCACCACGCTGGTCACCTTCTACGACGCGCTCGCTCCGATCAACGTCGAAGGCACCCGGCGCGCGGTCGAATTCGCGCTGCGCTCGCGCGGCAAGTACCTGGTGTACGTGTCCAGCTTCAGCGCGCTGGGTGATCGGCTCAACTTCAACAACCCGCCGTTCACCGAACGCGATCTGGAACTGGGTCAGGGCTACGACCACCTGCCCTATCAGCAGACGAAGTACGAGTCCGAGAAGCTGATCCGCGCGGCGAGCGAGCGCGGACTGCTCTGGGACATCGTGCGGCCCGGCAACATCATGGGCGACAGCAGCACGGGCCGGTACCCGTTCTCCGAGGTCAGCGTCAAAGGCGCGTACTACGACATCCTCAAGACGATGATCGAGGCCGGCGAGACGATGCTGACGCCGGTGCACTGGGACATCAGCCCGGTCGACTACGTCAGCGCCGCGATGGTGCACATCGCCTTGCGACGGCCCACCTACCGGGAGACCTATCACCTGACCAACCCGGACATCCGCCGCTACTACGACGTGGTCCGCTACGTGCAGCGCGCCGGATACGAGGTGAGTCTGGTGCCGCTGGAGGAATTCCACCGCAGGGCCACCGACCGGCAGATCTACCGGCTCGGCACCGACGAGGTCTACGACAGCCAGACCCTGGAGATGTTCAAGTACGGCATCGAGCTGTTCGGCACCATTCACTACGAGGAGAGCTCCTACGCCGACTGCGCCTACACCCGCCGGGTCCTGGGCGCGGCAGGCATCGACTGCCCGCCGACGGAGGACCTGATACGGGTCTACCTGGCGCACTGCGCCGAGATCGGTTACCTCCCCGCACCACGCACCGCCGAATCGACCGCGGAGGTGCTGCGATGAGCACCGAGCCTTTTGGAAGCGGTGGGGCGGCACTGCCGCAGCCTGGCCCGACCGAGGGCACCATCGTCTTCCCGGGACAGGGTGCCCAGCGGAACGGGATGGGAGCGGACTTCTGCGTCGAGTTCCCGCTCGCGCGAGAGACTTTCGCCGAAGCGAGTGACGCGGTGGCTGAGGACCTGCTGCGGATCTGCGTGGAGCGGGATCCGCGGCTGCACCGCACGGAGTACACCCAGCCGTGCGTGCTGACCATGGAGATCGCGGCCTACCGGGTGCTGATGGCCGAATACGGGGTGCGGCCGGTCGCCTTCGGTGGGCACAGTCTCGGGGAGTACGCCGCGCTCGTCGCGGCGGGCGTCTTCGACCTCGCCGACGGGGTGCGGCTGGTGCGTACCCGCGGGGCGCTCATGCAGCGCGCGGTACCGGAGGGCGAAGGCGCGATGGCCGCCCTGATCCTGCCGGACATCGCAGGCTCCGCGGCGGCCGAGCTGGTGGCCGCGGCGGGCGCGGAAGTGGCCAACGACAATTCGACCGATCAGCTCGTCATCAGTGGCGCAAGCGACGCCGTCGCCGCCGCCCGCGCGGTCCTCGCCGAGCGTCTTCCGGACCTGCGATTCGTCCCGCTGCGGGTGAGCGCGCCGTTCCATTCCCGGTGGATGCGGGGGATCGAGGCGGAGTTCGCCGAGCATCTCGCCGCCTGCGCGCCCCGCACGCGCGCCGACCGAGCGGTGGCGGTGACCTCGAACTACACCGGAGAGTTCCACCGGCCCGAGACGCTTGCCGAGCATCTGGTCCGTCAGATCTCCGCGCCGGTGCGCTGGACCGACAACATGCGCGCCCTGCTGCGCTCCGGCACCCACCGGTACGAGATCGGTCCGTCGGCGCCGCTGTCGAAGTTCTTCGCGACGATGGGCGCACCGGTGACCCGGATCGCGGCGGTGGGCGATCTGCGTGCTCTTTCGATCCAGCCCACCAGCCGGGGCGAACAAGCGAAAAGCACTGCGGTGCCTGTTGCTTCGGCAACACTTACGCAGACAGCAACAGTTACGCAGACGGCAACACGACCAGCGCGAGCGACAGCCAGCACAGCACGAGCGACAGCCGAACCGGCGCGAGCGACGCCGCCCTCAGCCGAAACGGGTGTGCTGACCATCCACCGCCGGACCGAGGGAACGCCGCGGCTGCGGTTGTTCTGCTGGCCGTTCGCCGGCGGCAAGGCCGCCGCCTACACCCCGTGGCGGCGCCAGCTGCCCGACTGGGTCGAGTTGTGCGTCATCGAGCTGCCCGCCCGGCAACGGCATCTGGCGCAGACGCCGATCCGCCGCTTCACCGATCTGGTCGACGCCTCGCTGGCGCAGGTCCTCCCGCTGACCGATCTGCCGTTCGCTTTCTTCGGCCACAGCCTCGGCGCACTGACCGCCTACGAGGTGGCGCGCGGGCTGCCCGCCGGGGTCGAACCGCGGGCGCTGTTTCTCGGCGGCGTGGCGGCACCACATCTGCCCCGGCCGGGGCGCCTGTCCGGTCTTCCGGATCACGAATTCATCGCCGCGGTCGGCCATTACGGCGGCATCCCGCCGGAGGTGCGCGACACGCCCGAGGTGATGGCGCTGTTCCTGCCCGCGCTGCGCAGTGACTTCGAGATCTTCGACGACTACCGATTCACCCCCGCCGCCGCACCGTCGTGCCCGGCCCACCTTTTCGGCGGTCGCGACGACCGCCAGGTGGCGACCACCCAACTGGAGGCGTGGCGCGACGTCCTGCCGGGATTGCGCTCCACCGAGCTGCTGCCCGGCGGTCACTTCTTCCTCGTCGAGCATCGCGAGGCGTTGCTCGGCTCTCTCACGGACAAGCTCACCGCTGTTCGCCCCGACGTAGTACCCGCTTGATGAAGGGATGCAGTAATGAAGGTCGAAGTTCTCACCCCGTCGTGCAATCTCGACACCGTCCGCGATGGGCGCGGCGGCATCTTCACGTGGGTTCCTCCCGAGCCCCTGCTGGAGTTCAACCTGATCTACATGCACCCGGGCAAGGTGCGCGGCTTGCACTACCACCCGCACTTCGTCGAGTACCTGCTGTTCGTCGAGGGCAACGGTGTGCTGGTGACCAAGGACGACCACGAGGATCCGAACTGCCCGGAGGAGTTCATCCACGTGTCCAAGGGCATCTGCACGCGCACCCCGATCGGGGTGATGCACACGGTGTACTCGATCACGCCGCTGACCTTCATCGCGATGCTGACCAAGCCGTGGGACGAGTGCGATCCGCCGATCGTCCAGGTAGCGCCGCTGCCGCACACCTTGGAAGGCAACAAGCCATGAGCGCGCGCAACATCAACCCGACGCGCGACGCGCCCCAGCGCCGGCGAGGCTTAGTCACGCGCGGTCCGGCCCGGTGGCATCCCCGGAGCGCGGCATGAGCGGGCTGCGCGTGGCGGTCGTCGGCGCTGCGGGCTACGTCGGTGCCGCGCTGGTCGAGGCGCTCGGCACGCGGACCGAGTGGGAGGTGGTGCCGGTGGTGCGCGCCGACCACGAACGCCACCGCAGCGCCGGCCGCTACGACGTGCTGATCAATGCCGCCTGCCCGTCGAAACGGTTCTGGGCCGAGCACAATCCGGACGCCGACCACGCGGAGACGGTGGACAAGACGCGCCTGCTGCGCGAGCAGTGGCGCTGGGACCGATTCGTGCAGATCAGCAGCATTTCCGCGCGCACCCAACTGGACACGGTCTACGGGCGACATCGCGCCGAGGCCGAGCAATTGTGTTCCGGTGCCGACACTTTCGTCGTCCGGCTCGGACCGATGTTCGGCGGTGACTACCGCAAGGGCGTGCTCGCCGACATGGCCGCAAACCGCCCGGTGTTCGCCAGTGGCCGATCGCGGCAGAGCTTCGCGCCGGTGGACTGGTGCGCGGGCTGGATCGCCGAGCATCTCGGCGACACCGGCCTACGCGAGGTGGGTGCACGCACCTGGGTGACGCTGGCCGAGGTCCGCGACGCGGTGGGCTCGCGCTCGGAGTTCGCCAAAGACTATGTCGACGACCAGTTCCCGCTCACCGCCACCGGCTCCGATTGGCCGGAGGCGGCGGCGGTGATCGACTGGCTGGCCGAGAGGGTCACCGGTGCACGAGCGAGCTGATGCGATGACGGCTGGGCCGGAGGTACTTCTCCGCGCACAGCACCAACAGGAAACGCACGCTGGTCGCCACGTCGCGGGTGCGCATCTTCGACGCGCCTGCGGTGCGGTTGAGCACGTGAATGGGCACCTGCTCGATCCGGAAACCATTGGCGTTGAGGATGTAGAGGCTTTCGAAGAAGAACGAGTACCCGGTCGATCGAACCTTATCGAAAGCAGCTACCGGAACGGCGTCCAGACGGTAGTATCGGAACGCGCCGGTGGCATCGTAGGGCATCCGCAGCAATGTCACGGTGAGAAAATGCCCGACCCGGGTGAGAACCTTGCGGAAGGGAGTCCAGTCGGCCAGGCTGTCCTCTTTCAGATAGCGCGAGCCGACGACGATGTCGAAACCGTCGGCGGCGGCGCGCAATGCCGGAAGATACGACGGCGGATGCGCGAAATCGGAGTCCATCGTGATGATGTGCCGGTACCCCTGCCCGTAGGCCCAGCGGATACCGGCCTGATGTGCGGAACCGACGCCTTGGCGACCGGCCCTGTGCAGCACGTGGATTCGGGGCGCGTACTGTTGTGCCAGCTCATCGAGCAGGTCGCCGGTGCCGTCGGGGGAGTTGTCGTCGACGAACAGGACATCGAAATCCGTGCCCTGTTCCAGGATCTGAGCAAGCAACGGCCCGACGTTGCGACGCTCGTTGTATGTCGGAATCATGACCAGAGTTTTTTCGGAGGCCGCGCTCATGCAATCGAATTTTAGTACCGGCGGCGACCGAAAGATAGGTGTTGCCGCCATTTTCGAGACCCGTTAGTCTCAGGGTTGGAGGTTTGATGAGAAAAGCTTTGATAACCGGCATCACCGGCCAGGACGGGTCTTATCTGACAGAATTCCTGCTGCAGCAGGGATACGAGGTGCACGGGATTATCCGGCGTGCGTCGAATTTCAATACCGACCGCATCGATCACCTGTATTCCGATACGCATTCGCAGCGCCGGCTATTCCTGCACTATGGGGATCTCATGGACTCCAGCAGCCTCAACCGCATTCTGGAGGACGTGCGCCCGGCGGAGATCTACAACCTGGGTGCGCAATCGCACGTGCACATCTCGTTCCAGATCCCGGAGTTCACCGCCGAGACCAACGCGATCGGCACGCTGCGCATCCTGGACGCGATCCGCAAGACCGGCATCGCGACCAAGTTCTACCAGGCCTCGTCCTCGGAGTTGTACGGCGGCTTGCACGACGTCGCACTGCGTGAGGACACACCGTTCCATCCGCGCTCGCCGTATGCGGTGGCGAAGCTGTACGCGTACTGGATCACGGTGAACCACCGCGAGGCCTACGGGATGTACACGGTCAACGGCACCCTGTTCAATCACGAATCGCCCAGGCGCGGAGAGGTTTTCGTCACCCGAAAGGTGACCCGCGGCGCGGTGCGCATCGCGCAGGGCAAACAGGACAAGCTCTTCATCGGCAACCTGGACGCCCGCCGCGACTGGGGCTACGCCAAGGAGTATGTCGAGGCGATGTGGCTGATGCTCCAGCAGCCCGAACCCGACGACTACGTGATCGCCACCGGCGAGACACACAGCGTTCGCGAGTTGTGCGAGACCGCCTTCTCCGCGACCGGCGTCGAATTAGTCTGGGAGGGAACCGGTCTCGACGAGAAAGGGATCGACCGGCGCACCTCCCAGGTGTTGGTCGAGGTCGACCCGACCTACTTCCGGCCCGCCGAGGTGCATCACCTCACCGGTGACCCGACCAAGGCGAAGAAGAAGCTCGGGTGGGAACCCCGCACGAGCTTCACCGAACTTGTCGAACTGATGGTCGCCCACGATATGGAGAACGCGTGACGCAAGCAGTGGCGGTGGATTGCTGCCGGGTATGCGGGAACACCCGGCTCGAGACGGTCGTCGATCTCGGGACGATGGCGCTGACCGGGGTGTTCCCGGCCACCGACCCGACCGCCGTGCCGCGCTACCCCTTGGAGTTGGTGCGCTGTGTGCCCACCGGCCCCGAGGAGTGCGGGCTGGTGCAACTGCGCCATACCGCCGATTTCGACGAGATGTATTCCCCGGGTTACGGATACCGCTCCGGGCTGAATCGATCGATGATCGACCACCTGGCTCACCGGGTCGCTAGGATCCGGGAACGCCTGTCGTTGACGCCGCAGGATCTGGTGATCGACATCGGCAGCAACGACGCGACGCTGCTGCGGGCCTACCCCGAGGGGTCGGCGACCATCGTGGGGGTCGACCCGCTGGGGGAGAAGTTCCGCCGGTTCTATCCACCGCATGTGCGGCTGGTGACCGGATACTTCAACCGCGAACTGGTCGAATCGGTGCTGGAGGGACGGCGAGCCAAGGCGATCACCTCGATCGCCATGTTCTACGACGTGCCCAGCCCGCTGGAGTTCATGCAGGCGGTCTACGACAGCCTCACCGACGACGGCATCTGGGTACTCGAACAGAGTTACCTGCCCGCGATGCTGGCCACCACCTCCTACGACACGATCTGCCACGAGCACCTCGAGTACTACACCCTCGACCAGATCGAGTGGATGGCGCGGCGGTGCGGGTTCGTGGTGCTGGAAGTGGAGCGCAATACCGTCAACGGCGGCAGTTTCGCCCTCACGCTGGGCAAGCGGGGCGCACCGTCCGCCGCCGACGCCGCCGCGCTGGATCGGATGCGTCAGGAGGAAGCCGCGCTCGGGCTGCACACCCCGCAGCCCTACGCCGACTTCGCCAAACGAGTCGAGGAGCATCGCGAGCAGGTCCGGGACTTCTTCGACCGCTCCCGCAAGGCCGGCCTACGCACGCTCGGCTACGGCGCCTCCACCAAGGGCAATGTGGTGTTGCAGCACTGCGGTATCGGGCCGGACGACCTGCCCTGCATCGCGGAGGTCAACGACGACAAGTTCGGCAAGTTCACCCCCGGCAGCGCGATCCCGATCGTGTCCGAGGCGCAGGCACGCGAGCTGGCTCCCGACCAGTTCTTCGTGCTGCCCTGGCACTTCCGCACCATGATGCTCGAGCGGGAAAGCGCATTCCGCGCGGCCGGAGGACGGCTGGTGTTCCCACTGCCGGAATTGGACGTGGTCTCCAGATGACCGTCGTCGTCACGGGCGCGGCGGGGCAGGACGGCACATTGTTGTCGGACCTGCTCGCCGCGCGCGGTGAGCAGGTGCTGCGGATCGGCCGCGGCGGCCCCGTCGACATCACCGTCGCGGCGGCCGTCGATCACCTGATCGCGACCGAACGCCCCAGGCAGGTGTATCTGCTGGCGGCGGTGCAGCACTCCTCGCAGGACGACCACGGTGACCCGCACGAGCTGGCGCGGGCTTCGCATCGGGTGAACACGCTGCCGGTGCAGCACTTCGCGGAAGCGATCGAGCGCCACCGCACCGGCACCCGCCTGTTCTACCCGGCCTCCTCGCACGTCTTCGGACCCGGCCACGCGGCGGTGTGCGACGAGAACAGCGGATTGGCACCGGACTCGATCTACGGCGTGACCAAAGCGGCGGGCCTGCTGGCCTGCCGCGCCTACCGTGCCCGTGGCGTGTTCGCGGCCGCGGGAATCATGTTCAACCACGAATCACCCTTGCGCGCAGAGAAGTTCGTCACGCGCAAGATCGCGCGCGCGGTCGTGCGGATCCAGCGCGGCGACACCGAGGTGCTCGAGGTGGGCCGGCTGGACGCGGGAGCCGACTGGGGGTACGCACCGGACTATGTCGAGGCGATGACCCGGATTCTGGCCCTCGACGAGCCGGACGAGTTCGTCGTCGCCACCGGCGAACACCATACGGTCGCGCAGTTCTGCGCGGCCGCGTTCGGCATGGCCGGACTGGACTGGAAAGACCATGTCCGCGAACGCTCCTCGATGCTCACCCGCAGCAGGCAACCGCTGGTGGGTGACGCGACGAGGCTGCGCCAGCGGACCGGGTGGCGTCCATCGGTGGACTTCCGCGGCATGGTCCGGGCCATGCTCGTCGCCGAGGGCGTGCGCCTGGTGGAGGAATCGAAGCCGGTACGCACCGGCGGAACGGATGGATGACGTGAACCTGAACGACGAGAATGTCCTCGCCGCCCACCTGATCGCGATCGCCGACGGCGTCTACGAGGAGACCGCCGCGCGCATCGGGGAGATCGGCACCGAGGCCGTGGCCGAGGCGGTGCTCGAGGAGATCGCCTGGCGCGCGGGTACCGGCACCCGCCCCGGGCAACCGGTTACCGCGGTGTTCGAGCTGACCCACGAGGGCAAGCAACTGGACTATCTGCTCACTCTCGGCGCCGACGAGCCCGCGATCGCCCCCGGCACCCTGGAAGATCCGTGGCTGGTGGTGCGCCAGGATCTGGTGGAGCTACTGCGCGCGGTCTACGGCCCGCCCGACGCCGCCATCGGCACCCGCGCCATCGCGATCAAGGACGAACCGGGACCGGCCAGCTTCGCCCCCGACGACCCGTGGCGGCTGGCCCGCGACGCCGCCGCCGTCGCCGCCGACCGGATCGTCACCGCCTGCCGCCCCAACCACTACGACCTCAACGCGCTGTCGCTGCAGTTCGGTTCGGACAAGTGGGGCGGGCACTGGTACACCCAGCATTACGAGCGGCACTTCGCCCCGCTGCGCGACAGCCGGGTGCGGGTACTGGAACTGGGCATCGGCGGATACACCGCACCCAACGTCGGCGGCGCGTCGCTGCGCATGTGGAAGCAGTATTTCCGCCGCGGCCTGGTGTACGGGCTGGACTATTTCGACAAGTCCGGCATCGCCGAACCCCGGCTGCAACCACTGCAGGGCGACCAGGGCGACGCGGCGTTCCTCGACGAACTCGGCCGCTCGCTCGGCCCGTTCGACATCATCATCGACGACGGCAGCCACATCAGCGGCGACGTGATCGCCTCGTTCCGGGCGCTGTTCGCGCATGTGCGGCCCGGCGGGCTGTACGTGGTGGAGGACACCCAGACCTCCTACTGGTCCGGCTGGGGCGGAAGCAGCACCAGCACCGACGACCCGTCGACCACGGTCGGCTACCTGAAAACCCTCGTCGACGCCCTGCACCAGCAGGAATTCGAGAAGGATTCCGGCCGCGCCGCGGGCGAGTTCGACGACTGGATCGGGGCGCTGCACTTCTACCACAACATCGTGGTGATCGAAAAGCGCCGCAACGCCGAGCAATCGGCTCCATCATGGGTGCCTCGGCACACCAATCCGATGGAATGGATGAAGCCGAAGGAGTGAATCGATGAAGTTTCTTGTCGTACCGGTGCCTTCGTCCGGGCATCTGCTGGCGATGGTGCCGTTCTGCTGGGCGCTGCGGCTGGCCGGTCATGAGGTGCTGGTCGCCTCGCGCAACGACGTGACCGCAACGGCGCTTCGTTCGGGGTTGAACGCCGTCGAGCTGACGGCGCTGAACGTGCCGATGGACGAGCTGCGCACCAGAGTGAACGAGGGCATGTTCCCTCTTCCGCTGTTCGCCGACCGCGACCAGCCCAGCGGGCAGGGGCTGTGGCAGATCGCCGCGCAGAACTGGCACAACCATGCCGGCCAGTACCTCGAGACGTTCGCCGCGGTGGCCAGGGACTGGGGTGCGGACGTGATCCTCACCGACCCGCTGGCCACCATCGGCCGCGCCCTGGGCGCGGAACTGGATCTGCCAGTCCTGGTGCACCGCTGGGGCATCGACCCCACCGGTGGCCCGTTCACCGAACGCACCGCCGCGCTGGCCGAAGAGCAAGGCACCCGGTTGGCCGACCCGGTCGCCGTACTCGACATCTGCCCGCCGCGGCTGCAGGCACCGGACGCGGCGGCGAGCATCCCGGTGGGTTACGTCCCCTTCAACAGCACCGGCGCGCTGCCGGAATGGCACCGAAATGAGAGCGGCCGCAAGCGGATCGCGGTCTGCATGGGCGGCAGCACGCTGAGCCTGACCGGTCCGCGGCCGCTGGAGTCGGTGCTGGCGGCGCTGGGCGAGGTGGCCGACGCCGAGGTGATCGTGGCGCTGTCCGCGCACGACCGTGCCGCGGTCGGCGAGTTGCCCGGCCACGTGCGGGTCGTCGAGGAGGTGCCGCTGAACCTGTTCCTGCCCGGCTGCGATCTGCTCGTGCACCACGGCGGCTCGACCACCGGCCTGACCGCGGGCTGGTTCGGCCTGCCGCAGCTGGTGCTGCCGCAAATGTTCGACCAGTTCGACTACGCCCGCGGCTTGGTGCGTGTGGGCGCGGGACTGGCCGCCGAGACTCCGGCTGCCCAGGGCGACGTCGAAGCACTCGCCGCATCGATCCGCACGCTGCTGCGCGAACCCCACTTCCGTGCGGCCGCCGAGCGGATCGGCGCTGACCTGCGTGCCGCGCCCCCGGCGCAGGACGTGGTGGCGCAGGTGATTCCGCTGCTGGCCACCGGGGCAGCGACAAGATGAGACCAGCCGCGCCGCCCGAGCCGGGGCGGCGCGGGAACCCGAAAGCCGTAGGTTGCAGATGATATCCAGGACATGGACCCGCTTCCGGGGTTCGCTCGACTACTACACCGCGATGTACGCGGTGTTCGTGGTCGGCATTCTCGTCCCCGTCGTGATGATCGTGCTCGCGCTTACCGGCCTACCAGGGCCGGTCACCGCCTTACTCGGAATAGTCTGCGCGGCGGTGCTTTTCGTGCTTTTCGTGCCGACCGTCCCGGCCCAGTGGCGGGAGGTGGTGCGGAGCAAACCGATCGTTGTGCGGGTGCTGTGGAGCGTGGTCATCCTGCTCGTCGTCGCAGTGCTGGCCCGGCTGACGCAGTTCATCCTCGACGCGGACAACGTCGATGCCTCCCTGTCGGCCGACGACGAATTCCTGGTCAAGAAGTCCCATCTGTCCGGCTACATCAGCGGGGCGCTGATGGCCGAGCACGAACCCGGCAGTCTGTTCGACCGGCACCGGTACGAATCGCCGCAGGCGGATTCGGTGCTGCCCAGCGTGGCCCCGCAGGACCGCGACGCCTACCTGTACCCGCCGCCGTTCCTGCTGCTGCCGCGGTTGCTGCTGCTGTTCAGCCACGATTTCGCCACGCTGCGCGCGCTGTGGTACTCGCTGTACGTCGCGATCGTGCTGGTGGCCATGTTCGCCATCGCCCGCTGGATCGGCGGTAGGCAGGGCGCGGTGTTGGCCGCGCTGACGCCGGTGGTGTGGATCAGCCTGCCCACCCTGGCGACCCTGCAGATCGGCAACATCCACGTGCTGGTGCTCTACGTCGGCGCGGCGGGCGCCATGGTGTTGTTCCAGCTGCGGCGCAATGTGTTCGGCGGTGCGGCACTGGCGTTCGCGATCATCGCCAAGGTGTCCCCGGCGATCCTGCTGGTCTATCTGCTGGTGCAGCGACGCTGGCGGCCCGCGGTGTGGACCGCGGCGTTCTGCGGCCTGTATTCGGCGGCGACGCTGGCGATCTTCGGCTGGCAGCCGTGGCGGATGTTCCTGTCCGACGGCACCTGGCAGCGGCTGGCCAGCGGCGAGTTCCACCAGTTCGTGTTGGTGGAACGGGCCAACCAGCTGGTCAACTACTCGCCGTTCGGGCTGCCGTACAAGGCGGAGATCATCGGCTGGGACATCGGCGACCCGACCGGTCCCGCACGCCTGATCACCAACGTCTACACCCTGCTGCTGCTGATCCTGGTGGCGGTCACCGCGATCCGTATCCACCGGCGGGTGGCCGCGGGCGCGCAGGGTCCGCGGCTGCGCGCCGAGCAGCTGGCCATCTGGCTGGCGGTGCTGACGCTGGCGTCGTTCCGCGCCCCGTTCGGTCCGTGGGTGTACATCGCCGTCGGCGCGGTGTGGATGCTCGCGGTGTACGCCGGGCTGATGCGCGGCGGCGCACGCACCGTCGCACTGCTCACCGTGGCCTGGTTGGTCGTGGCGTTCTACAACGAGAACGTCTACTTCACGCTGGTGGGACAGACGGTCATCTACGTCGCCTGCTTCGTGGTGGCCTGGCGCGCGAGCGCGGGAACCGAACCGGACCCGGTGCCGCGCACCGACGAGCCTCAGGCCGAACGGGTGGCTGCGGCATGAGTACGTATTGCATCATCGGCGCGGGCGCGGCCGGATTGGCGACCGCCCGCGGATTCGCCGCACACGGCCTGGAATTCGAGGTCCTGGAGGCAGCCGACGGGATCGGCGGGATCTGGGATGCGCGGCGGGCGGACTCACCGGTCAGCCACAACACCCATGTCATCGCTTCCAAAGGTGTGCAAGCTTTTTCGGGCTTCCCGATGCCCGAGGTCTATCCCGACTATCCCGGGCACGAGCTCGTGCTACGGTACCTGCACTCCTACGCCGAGGCGTTCGATCTGTGGCCGCACATCCGGTTGAACACCGCGGTGCAGCGGATCGAGCCCGCGGACGACGGATGGACTGTGACGCTGGCCGACGGCGACCAGCGCGCGTACGCGGGGGTCGTCATCGCCACCGGGCACGACCGCACCCCGCGAAGCATCGACATTCCTGGTACCAGCACCGTGCCCGTGCTGCATTCCAGCGAATACCGCCATCCCGAACAAGTGCTGGGCAAGCGTGTGCTGGTGGTGGGCGCCGGGCAGTCGGCCGCCGACATCTTGTCCGACTGCGCGGTGAACGCGGCGCTCACCCTGCACAGCAGCAGACGCGGGTTCTACTGCATGCCCAAATACCTGCTCGGCCGCCCGACCGACACCATGCTGCAGGGACGGATGTGGCGGCCACTGCGCAAGCGGGCCTTCGAGCGGTTGTTCGGGTACCTGCGCGGCCGGTCCCGCTCGTTCGGCCTTCCGGTGCCCGACTTCGCCGAGGGCATCGTCATCCCGATGCTGGGCGACCAGCTGCACCACTACTACACCCACGGCGACATCACCCCCAAGCCCGACGTCACCGCGATCGATGACGACCGGGTCACCTTCGCCGACGGCACCGAGGAGAAGGTCGATCTGGTGCTGCTGGCGACCGGGTTCGTACCGAACTATCCCGTCGTCGACCGCGCCCACCTCAACTGGGCCGAGGGAAATCTGCGACCGGGCCTGTACCTCAACATCTTTCCGCCGCACACCCGCGACCTGTTCGTGGTCGGAATGGTACGGCCGATCGGCTCGCACTGGGACGTGTACGAGAAGCAAGCCGAGCTCGTCGCCGAGTATCTCGGTACGAAAGCGGCTGATCCGCAGCGGGTCGCGCGCTTCGACCGCGCCACTCAGGGCCGCCAACCCGACCTGTATGCCGGGCTGCGGCTCTACCACGCCGACCAGTACCCGCTGGTGGTGGAGAAACAGGACTACGTGAACCAGCTGCGCAAGCACGCCAAGCTGTTGAAGTGAAAGGTCGGACCATGAAAGCACCCGGGCCAAGTCTGGTGGAAACCGGACGCATGCTGCCGAAGTTGGCGAAGAACCCGCTCGCCACGGTGGGCGAGCTGCTGGACGGCTACGGCGACGTCGTGCGGGTCAAAGCGGGCCCGATGCTGGTCTACCTGGTCGCGGACCCGGCGATGACCGAGTACGTGCTCAAGGACAACTACACCAACTACCGCAAGAGCCCGATCTACGACGAGTTCAGCATCCTGCTCGGCGATGGGCAGCTGACCACCAACAACCTGGAGTACTGGCGCAAGCAGCGCAAACTCATCTCACCGGCGTTCTCCCATTCGCACGTCAAGGGTTTCGCCGACGACATCACCGACAGCGCCGCGGCGATGCTCGACAGCTGGGACGCCGCCGCGGGGGAGTTCCGCGACATCTACGACGACTACGTCAAGCTGCTGCTCGCGGTGACCGGCCGGATCCTGTTCAGCATCGACCTGTCCACCGACACCGCCCAGGTGACCGACGCGATGCGGGCGGCGTTCGCGCTCATCATGAAGCGGGTGAACGCGCCGGTGAAACTGCCGCAGTCCTTCCCGACCCCCGAGGCGCGGCGGGTCGCGCGCAAGGTCGGCGAACTCGACGACGTGGTACGGCATCTCATCGAGGAACGCCGCCGCGGCGCCGACACCACCGACGTGCTCACCGCGCTGGTGCGCGCCCGCGACGAGGGCGGGCAGGGCATGCGCGAGGAAGATCTGCTCAACGAGATCAAGACCCTGCTGGTGGCAGGCCACGAGTCCCCGGCGAACGCGCTGTCGTGGGCGTGCTACCTGCTGGCCACGCACCCGGAGGTCCAGGAGCGGCTGGCCGAGGAGGTGCGTTCGGTGATCGGCGACCGGGTCCCGTCCTTCGCCGATCTGGGGCAGCTGAACTACTGCCGCATGGTCATCGAGGAGACGATGCGCCTGTATCCGCCCGCCTGGATCGTGGAGCGCACGCCGATCGCCGACGACGAGATCGGCGGCTACCACGTCCCGGCTGGTGCGCGAGTCACCTTGTGCATGTATTACGTTCACCGCGACAAGCGCCTGTGGGACGACCCGGAGCAGTTCCGTCCGGAGCGTTTCACCGACCAAGCGGTGGCCGAGCGGCACAAGTTCGCATTCTTCCCGTTCTCCGGCGGTCCACGCATCTGCCTGGGCAAGGACATGTCGATGACGGAGATGGTGCTGATCCTGGCCATGACGGTGCAGCGTTTCCGCCTCGAACTCGACGACGCCCATCCGGTGGTGCCGCTGGCCTCGGTCAACCTGCGACCGGAATTCGGCATCCGCATCCGGCCGGTCCGCCGCGTCACCGAGCCACTGACAACCTGATTCGCTCGGATCAGCTGGGCAGATGGCGGGTGGCCGGGACGATGCGCTGACCCGCGCGCACTCGCCGGACGAGTTCGCGGACTGCAGGGAACCAGAGCAGGGTGAGGACCGTCAGCGCGAGCGCGTGCCAGGGCATCCGCCACCACCATTGGACCACCGGCGGGAACGATGTTGTGGTGGTGGCGAGCGGTACGGCGAAGGACCAGGCCAGGAAGGCATCGCCGACTGGGAGAGCACCGAAGGCGTAGCGTTTGGAATTGCCGAGAGTGACTGGTACGCCGAGGCTTTCGCCGAGGCCGGTGAGTGGACCGGCGAGGGAACGATCGCCGTGCACTCGGGCCGCGCCGATGGCGACCACCGTCGCCGAGGCGCTGACCCCGAGAACGAGTGGCCCGGAATCCACATCGCCCGCGCCGTTCTGGCCGTGCGGATACTCCCGCACTCCCGGCAGGCCGAGCGGGGTATCGACGAATAGTCGGCGGAATGCGCTGTACTGCTCTCCCGCCCATGCGGCGTCTATCTCGGGCAGGAAACGCTGGATCACCGATTGTGACGAGCCACGCGCACCCTCCACCAGGGGTGCCGCTTGGTGCGGCAGTAGACCGGTCGCCGGGTCCAGGTGCCGGCGAGCCGACGTCAGCCATTCGGCGATCACCGGCTCGAAACGCGATCCGACAATACGATCGTGCAACCTCAGCGCGGCCACAGCTACCACGCTGTCGACCGGCCAGGCTTGGCCCGGATACGCCGCAAGGAAGGGCCCGTCCGTACCGAATGCCGTCGCGAGTGCCTCGCAGTCCGCGGTGAATTGCGCCGTCTCCGGTGCGCCGGCACCGGCGAGTTCGATCACGGCCCCGCGCAACCAGCTGGACCATCCGACGTAGAAGACACCGTATGCCGGGCGCAGTCGCGCATCGAAAACTGCTCGCCCCGAAGGCGATCCCAAACTCTCCAGCGCCCAGCGCGCCTCCCGAAGCGCCTCGGCCCGATACGTCGTGTCGCCGCGCGCGACGTCGACCCACGCCAACCCGTACAAGGCGTGCGAAAAGAAATACCCCTCGGGGAACATGCCCTGCATCTCCTCTCCGAGCCCGGATCTCAATTCGGCACGGAGAAACCGCAATTGGGCGATGACATCAGTGCGCGGCTGCTCATCCCGATACAGTCGCACCTGAGGGACGAGGATCAGCACCGTGAGCAGAGCCGCGACGGCGACATAGATCGCCCTCGAGAGCATCACCCAGCCAGAACCCTTCACGGCGAATGTCGGGCAGCGGTGCCTCGGGTCGCAGCTTGGATCACGGCGGCGGCGAACGTTTGCGGGCTCTCCAGTGGAATGAAATGCCCCGCATCGTCAACATGCCGGACCTGCAGGTCGGCGAAGTAGTGACCCAGCCGATCGGCCCAACTTCTCGGAAACAACACGTCATTCTCCGGCCACAGCACCGTGGTGGGGACGGCAAGGCGCTGGGCCGGCTCAGGTGCGCGTTCGGCGGCGATGCGAGCGAGTCCTCCCACACCGACCCGGTACCAAGCCAGGGATGCCGTGAAGGCACCCGGCTGGGAGTACACCGAGACAAGGTGATCGAGATGATCTTCGGCTAGGACGAAGTCGGGTCCGGACCAGTGCGACCAGAAGTGGCGCAGGAAGGCGCGTACGGCATCGGGCTTGCCGTCGATGAGTTCATCGGCGAGCCGGAGCTGGTTGAACGGCACGTACCAGAACTCTCGTTGCGCTTCGGCGGAGAGGATCCGTTCACCGATGCCCGGCAACGGCGGCGTGAGCACCAGTTCACGTATCAAATCTGGACGCTGGAGCGCCACTGTGTGCGCGATCCTGCTGCCGATGTCGCGCCCGCCGAGGACTGGCCGGTCCAGCTTCAGTTCCTCGATGAGTCCGATGATGCTGCGTGCTTGCGCGTAAGCGCTGTACTGCGTCGCAGGATCCTCGAGGTGCTTGTCGGATGCGCCGAAGCCGCGCAGGTCCGGTACGACGACGTCCAGCATCGGCAAGAGCGGGACCACGTCGCGGTATTCGGTCCTGTCGCTGGGCCACCCGTGCAGCAGAACCACCGGGGTTCCAGCGCCGATTCGGTCGTACGCCAGCCGGAACCCGTCGATCGCGGAGGTCCGTTCGACGTGCATCAGCCCAGAAGCTCTCGGCTCAACGCCAGCAGTTCGGCGGTGGACAGGGCTTCCTCATCCGGGATCGGCTGGACAACCGCCGCCCGGGCAGCGGGCCGGGTTACGGAATCCGCTGCGGGCACAGCGGACCCGAGGCGGGTGCCGAGTTCGGCGGCCAGCAGTTCGACGGAGGGACAACCCCAAAAGATGGCGGCCGGGACGTCGATGCCCAGCCGGGCGCCCAGGCGAGCGCTGAGCTCGACGGCATGTACCGAGCCGATGCCGAGCTGGTCGAAGTTCTGGCGCACGTCGACGCGATCAGCCGCGATGCCGACGACCTCAGCCAGCTGCCCGGTGACCACATCGGCAAGTGCTGCGACATCGGGCCCGGCGGTCTCTGCCGGTTCGCCGGACACGGTGAGCCGCTCGAGCGATGTGCCAGCGGCGGGAGCGGATCCGACCGCAACGGATGCGCTCGACGACTCGTTCAGCGCGATGCCAGGCTGCTCGATCGCAGCGCGCCTCGGAGTACCGGCGAAGTCACCGGGTTCGACCAGTGCGTAGTAGTCCGCAGACGACTCGTTGTCACGGTCCACATGCTCGATCGAACGCCGGGCTGTCGATCGGCCGATAGACGCGGTTGGTTCGGCTGGCGGCGAATAGGTCGGCGAGGAGGGCCGGGCAACACCGGACACATCAGCATGCGCTTGCGGAGTCGCCCAATGCCGTTCCCTCTGAAATGGATACGTGGGCAGTGGGATCGGACGTCCCGGTGGGTTGACGGCCGCCCAGTCAGGCTCGATCCCACGCCGGAACAGCATGCCCGCCGCCGCCAGCAGCTCACGCCGGTCCACGGTGCCCGGCCGCAGAGCCGCCGACAGCACTCGGCTCAGCACGTCGTTTTCCCTGTCGTCGCTGTCCGCATCGTCGTCGCCGTCCAGGTAGCCGTCGAGGAACTCGACAACGTGGTCCAGCTCCTCGGCTACCACCGCCAGCCGGTGACGGAACGGCGTTCTCGTGGCGAGCGTATGCGCGAGGTCGCCGAGTGCGATGCCGGGTTGGCTCACGAGATGGTCCCGCAGACGGCGGGCGTGCGCCCGCAACGCGGCCTCGGTGCGCGCGGACAGCACCACCAGCCGTTCCGGGATCTCGGACGCGATCACCGGCGCGGGGTGCGGCGCCGCTTCGACGACCACATGGGCGTTGGACCCACCGAAACCGAACGCGCTCACCGCGGCGCGTGCCGGACCATCGTGCTGCGGCCACGGCAACGCCTTGTCGGCGACCCGCAGCCCAGCCGCCGCCGAGTCGAAATCGCCTGGCGCATGGTCGAAATGGAGACTGCTCGGAATGCGCCGATGCGACAGGGCGAGTGCGACCTTCACCAGCCCAGCCATCCCCGCGGCCGCCTCGGTATGCCCGATATTGGTTTTGATCGAGCCGACCGTCAACGGAGCGTCGGGGGCGCGGCCGGTGCCATAGACCTCGGCCAGCGCGGACAGTTCCGCGCGGTCACCGATCGCGGTGCCCGTGCCGTGGGCCTCTACGTAGTCGATCGTCATCGGGTCGACGCCCGCCCGCGCGCACGCCCGCCGCAGCAGCTGCCGCTGCCCGTCGGCGCTGCTGGCGGGCATGGAGCGGTGTTTGCCGTTGTTGTTGGTGGCGCTGCCGAGCAGGGTGCAGTAGACCCGGTCGCCGTCGCGCAGCGCCTGCGTCAGCGGTTTGAGCACGACCACCGCGCCACCCTCGCCACGCACGTAGCCGTCGGCGGAGGCGTCGAACGTCCGCGACCGACCCCGCGGGGACAGCACGCCCAGCGCCGAGAGCCCGACAGCGGTCTCGGGAATCAGGTTCAGCTGCACGCCACCGGCAACCGCCAGCGCGCTCTCACCCGCCCGCAGCGCCTGGCAGGCCAAATGCACCGCGACCAACGATCCCGCGCAGGAGGCGTTCACGGTCATGCTCGGACCGTCGAAACCCAGGAAGTATGACACCCGGTTGGCGATGACGCCCTCGACGTCACCGGTACTGGAGAACGGTGTGATGGCGGTGGCGCCGCGAGCGAGTTTCACGGCTCGATAGTCATTGAATTTATTGGCGAAATACACGCCGGTCTCCGGAACCCGATCGGGCCGGATGCCCGCATCCTCGAACGCCTCCCAGGTCAATTCCAGCGCCAATCGCTGCTGGGGATCCATATCCGCCGCCTCGCGCGGGGTGATCCCGAAGAATTCGGCGTCGAACCCGGCGACATCCGGCAGATAGCCCCCGGCCACCGACACCGTCTTGCCCGGGGCGGACCGATCCGGATCACGGTAGTCGCCGGACCACCGGCCCGGCGGCGGCGCGTCGGCGACCGCGTCGGTCTCCTCGACCAGCAAGCGCCACAAGGCTTCCGGCGAATCCGCGCCCCCGGCGAAGCGGCAGCTCATGCCGACCACGGCGATGGGATCCGCGGCCAGCACCGGCGTGTCGCGCTCTTCCTGCTGGTGCCGGGTGCGCCGCTTGGACTTCTTCACGCTGCCTTCTCACCTGCCGCGATCCACCTCGCCGAAATATCCGGTGTGGTGAATCTGCCGATCTTGTTGTGGGTTCGGGACATGTGCCGGAAACTTTACCTGTGCTATTTTCCGAACGCCCCGTTTTCACTCGGGTGACGTCCGCGCTGGGGGGCGAGGCACGGCGTCGAGAACTGATCCGATTCGCTTCCGTAGGTGTCGCCGCGTTCACGCTGGACACCGCGGTTTTTCTCACCCTGAAGAGCACTGTGCTGGAGGCGCATCCGGTCACGGCCAAAGTCCTCGCGGTGCTCGCGGCGATCACGCTGTCGTATGTGCTGAACAAGCAGTGGTCCTTCGAGGCGCGCGGCGGGCGGCGCGGGCATCACGAGGCCGCGCTGTTCTACCTGGTCAGTTTCCTGGCCGTCGCGATCAACACCGCACCGCTGTGGGTCTCGCGGTATGTGTTGCACCTGGAGGTGCCCGAAGTCTCCCGGTTCACCCAGAACCTCGCCGATTTCGTCGCCGCGCAGCTGATCGGCACCGCGTTGGGCATGGTGTTCCGCTTCTGGGCATTCGTGCGGGTGGTATTCCCCGAGGAAGTCGACCGCGACGCCTGAGTTGCGCTCATCCTGACGGCAACCGTGCCGGTCGCGATGACGCACCGTGCGGGCTCCACGACCCGACGCGACACCCCTGCCACACGATCGCACCGTCGTCCGGGTGGTAGGAAAGGGAGCGTGTCCGCAACTGGCGAAGGAATCGATCCGAACCGAAACACCCGCGCGGTGTCGGAAGTGGTGGAGCTGGTCAGCACGCTGATCCGCTTCGACACCTCCAACACCGGCGACCTGGCCACCACCAAGGGGGAGCGCGAGTGTGCGCAGTGGGTGGCCGACCAGCTGCACCAGGCGGGATACATCACCGAGTACGTCGAGTCCGGCGCACCGGGACGCGGCAATGTCTTCGCGCGGCTGGAAGGCGCGGATCGCAGTCGTGGCGCGCTCATGATCCACGGGCACCTGGACGTGGTGCCCGCCCAGGCCGCCGACTGGAGCGTGCACCCGTTCTCCGGCGCGGTCCGCGACGGCTACGTGTGGGGTCGCGGCGCGATCGACATGAAGGACATGGTCGGGATGACGCTGGCGGTGGCCCGCCAGTTCAAGCTCGAGGGCACGGTGCCGCCGCGCGATCTGGTCTTCGCGTTCCTCGCCGATGAGGAGAACGGCGGCAAGTGGGGCTCGCAGTGGCTGGTGGACAACCGGCCCGATTTGTTCGACGGCGTCACCGAGGCGGTGGGGGAGGTCGGCGGGTTCTCACTGACCGTCCCGCGTCCCGACGGCACTGAACGCAGGCTGTATCTGGTGGAAACCGCCGAGAAGGGTCTGGGCTGGATGCGGTTGCGCGCCAAGGCCCGCGCCGGCCACGGCTCGTTCCTGCACGAGGACAACGCGGTGACCATCCTCGCCGACGCGGTGGCTCGACTGGGCAAACACACCTTCCCCCTGGTGCTTTCGGAGTCGGTAGCGGCGTTCCTGGCCGCCGTCGCCGAAGAGACCGGTCTCGAATTCGACCCGTCGAGCCCCGATATCGAAGGCCAGCTGGCCAAGCTCGGCACCATCTCCCGCATCATCGGCGCGACGCTGCGCGACACCGCGAATCCGACCATGCTGCAGGCCGGGTACAAAGCCAACGTGATACCGCAGACCGCCGAGGCGGTGGTGGACTGCCGCGTGGTCCCCGGGCGGCAGGCCGCGTTCGAACGCGAGGTGGATGAGCTGATCGGCCCAGACGTCGAACGCGAGTGGATCACCAAACTCGACTCCTACGAAACGACCTTCGACGGCGATCTGGTCGACGCGATGAACAACGCCGTGCTCGCCCACGACCCACTGGGCCGCACCGTGCCCTACATGCTCTCCGGCGGCACGGACGCGAAAGCGTTCGCCCGCTTGGGAATTCGCTGCTTCGGTTTCGCCCCGCTGCAGCTGCCGCCGGAACTGGACTTCTCCGCCCTGTTCCACGGCGTCGACGAGCGGGTGCCGGTGGACGCCCTCGAATTCGGCACCCGCGTACTGGAACACTTCCTCCTACACAGCTGACCGATCCGAAAGAGGTTCCATGACCTACAACCCCTACGACGCACTGCCCCAGGTGCCGTCGTTCACCCTCACCTCCACCGACGTCACCGACGGCCAGCCGCTGAACAACGACCAGGTCAGCGGCGTCTTCGGCGCGGGAGGAAAGGACATCTCCCCGCAGCTGTCCTGGTCGGGCTTCCCGGCGGAAACCAAGAGCTTCGCCGTCACGGTGTACGACCCCGACGCACCCACCGCCTCCGGCTTCTGGCACTGGGCCGTCGCCGACATCCCCGCCACCGTCACCTCCCTGCCCAGCGGCGCAGGCAGCGGCGAGCAAGGCGGCGCCCTCCCCACCGGCGCGATCACCCTCCGCAACGACGGCGGCTTCCACGGCTTCGTCGGCTCCGCACCCCCGCCCGGCCACGGCCCCCACCGCTACTTCATCGTCGTCCACGCCGTCGACGTCGAAAGCCTCGGCATCGACGAAACCGTCACCCCGGCCTACCTCGGCTTCAACCTGTTCTCCCACACGTTGGCCCGCGCCACGCTGATCGGCACTTACGAGCAGAAGTAAGTTCCCCATCGCACCTGTGGCCCTGAGCAAAATGTTCAGGGCCACAGCGTTTTCCGGGAGTACACGGCAACCACCATACGCTCTCCAGCCGATTGCTCCGAGAGGCGTCGCCGCTGTCCAACCGACGCCACTGATCCCGTCACACCTTCCGTCGCGGCGGCACAGATTACCGGCGAGGTTTCTGTCCAGTCCGGATGTTTTGTCTCGTCCTCGTCATGGCAAGTGCTGCCGGAGCGAAAACCACCGAGCTGCCTCATCAGATGAAGCAGCTGGGCAATGCTCCAGCCTGCGAAGCACACCCAGGTCCAGCTTGATCTGACGCAGCTCACGGATGCGATCGATCGGGAGGTCGCGCCAGTGAGAGGTGTCTGCCGCTGCTTTTTCGAACTCGCCGGCGTGACGGGCAAAGAACCATCGGAATATTTCTTCGCAATCAAGCAGCGGATCGCCTGCGACATGGCCGAGTCTATTGATCAGATCGGCGCGCAAGCGCATACCGTCGGTAATCTGATTCTCCCGTTGAAAGCGGCCGACGACCATCCCGGCGAGCTGATTTCGGACCGACACCGCTACCCGCGCCCATTCGAGAGCGATTGAGGGGTCGCCGTGCAAAGCCTCGGATCCGGCTACTTCCGCCAACCCGAACCAGTTGAAACCGGCTGGTCGTTCGCCCTTCTGCAGCCACTCCTCGATGTCAGCTGGTGGCAGAGTGCGCAGATGCCTGAAGAGTTCGTCCGGATGCTCCACAGTGCCTCCAGCCCGACCGGGCAATGGCCCTGACCGCTACTTTATCGTCGTGCACACCGTCGACGCGGAAAGCCTCGGCATCGACGAAACGCCACCCCCGCCTCCCTCGGCTTCAACCTGTTCTCCCACACGCTGGCCCGCGCCACCCTGATCGGCACCTACGAGCAGAAATAGGTTCGCATCTCAGACCTGTGGCCCTGAGCGGAATACTCGGGGCCACAGCGCGTTCCTGGTGGAAGTGCGGCTGGCCAACATCACTCCATCTCTCGCGAGGCATCCGGTACCACACGCCCGGCGTCGATCAACGTTTGCCAAGCCGCCGCTTTCCGTGGGCACTGACCGACGCGGCATCCCTTGTGCAGCTGCATAATCCGGTGAGCGTCCGACACGCTCAGCGGGTGATCAGGTGCTGCTTGGTGCGGCCCGCCGGTCGGCCACAGTCCTGTGTCGGCGGGCTCGGGTTGCCCGGCCCGGATACGTTCGCGGCGGCGGCGTTCGGCTCGCCACTCGGCTTGTATGCGGTCGATGATCGCCTGCGGCGACGTTTCGTCCGGCTCCGCTTCCCGCCACCAATTGAATCCCACCACGTCACCCCTGCCTTGTTCGCTGTCTGTTGGTCGCACCCGCCGCCGGGGTTGCCGAGGAGAGCACGGCATCAACCCGGCGGCGAGGCCGACTACAGCGTGCAGGCAGTTGGGTGGTGCGAAATAGCACCAAAATTGCTCCTAAAGAGGTAGTTTCCGCTCCAATCGGCCACGCGCAGGGGAGTGGGGAGCATGGATTTCGAAATCGGATGGACGGGTCAGGAGATTTGCGCATTGCGGCAGGCTTTGCGGCTCAGCAGGATCGAGTTCGCTCGCAAGCTGGGGGTGACTCGACGGAGCGTCGTCTCATGGGAGACCGGCCGTACGACAACCGTACGGGCCGCCAGTCGGCGCCTGCTGTACGACGTGCTCGATCGACTCGACGACGACCAGCGCGACAGGTTCCGAGCAGCATTGGTGTACGCCCGGGAGCACACAGAGACGACTCTCCAGCACTCGGACGAGCAGCAACTGGCAGGATTTCGCTCAGCTCCGCGTCCAGACGGAAGAATGTCAGTATCTTTCGGCGAGTCGCCGGAAGCCGATACGCTGAACCACAACCCTGCCGACGATCCTCTGCGGGCATCGTCGAGGTGCAGGACCCTCTCTTCCCGTGGAGGAGATGACGCCGTGGAACGCAAGAACTTCCTTCGCCTGATGACCGGATCGATCGCAGGGTTCGCTATGGTCGGGCCATTCGGCAGCGCAGTGCAGGCAGCGATCGACATACATGTCGGATCTGCCGATGTCGTGCGTGTCCGCAAAAGGGCACGCACCCTGGCTCGACAAGACCACGAGTACGGTGGGGAGCTCTCCGCGCCTGGCGCCGTGGCGCAGCTCGGGATGGCCGTTGCATTGGCGTCCGGCACTTTCGCCAGCGATGCCGTGCGCCGCGACTACTTGTCTGCGCTCGCCGAGCTCGCCGACACCACTGGCGGCGTTTGCTTCGACGCCGGAATGCACACGGAGGCCAAGGAGGCGTTCCAGTTCGCGGTCGAGTGCGCAATCGACGCTGAAGACATGGCGATGCGTGCCAAGGCACTGACCGGGTTGGCCAATCTCGCCGTCCATCAGAAGCGGGCCGACGACGCGTTGACCTATGCCGAGATGGCTTTGGTGCGCAACGACCTTCTACCGACGAGACTGAGCGCGGTAATCCACACTCGCCACGCCCGCGCGCTCGGTGCCGTCGGCGTGTCTCGCAGCCGCGAATGCATCGACGCAGTGCTCCGCGCCGAAGGCTCTTTCGCTGCCGAAGACGACCGGACGCCGGACTGGATCGCCTACTACGACCGTGCCCACCTGCGCCGAGACTCCGGCCGCGCGCTGCTGTATCTCTCAGTCCACGGTGGTGGCAACTTCAACGACGCCTACGCCCGGCTCAACTCCGCGATGGTGGAATTCCCTACCGGCTTCTCTCGGGGCAAAGCCCTCGCCAGCGCCAACTTGGCCACCTTGGTTATGGTCCGCGACGATCCGCACCACGCTGTTGTCCTCGGCCAACAGGCCCTCGACTCCTTGGGGGACGTGCACTCCGACCGGGTGAATCACGCGTTCGGTCAACTGAGAGATGCCTGCGATCAGCACGTCGATCTGCCCGAGGTCGCAGAACTTCGCGAGCACATCCGAACCATGGTGCCAGCTGCGCAGTAGCCGCAGATCACGCCTGGCAGAATCGCAGTGCTGGCTGGCCGAGGCCTGATCGAACTATGGTCATCGGTCTCACCGTTCCGTTTCAGCTTGGTGGTGGAGCGTCGACTCGGAAAGCGAGCTTCCATTGTCGTCAGATCCGGTAGTCAGCCACTCGGCCACGATTCGGATCACCTCGGCCTGCGTCGAATTGTCGGGCTGGCCGTCGGCGGTGAACTTCGGTGCGGCTGTGGTGATCGTCCTGCTGTTCGTGGTGACGATTGCGAACTACATTCGGCTCGCGTTGCAGCGGCAGACGGACAATCAAATGCGCAACCCGCCGCCCTCGATGCGGTTCGTCCTAGCCGCGCTGGTCGTCGGTGAGATCGGCGGGTTCAGTGTTCTCCTCGTCGGATTCGCTACGGCACAGCTGTAGTGGGGTTCGGTTCGGGATTTCGTCCTACGTGGATGGTGACTATGCGGGCGGCCGCTGCGATCACCTGTATCGCTGTCGGTGATGTAGCTGGTGCGGGTACCGCGGTCGGCCGCCGCTGCCTGCGAATTCTTCCCCTCGGGAATGACGACGCGGGTGGCCGTCGGCCCGATTACAGAGACTGCGCCGTCACCACTGTTGGTGGCACAGATGGGGTCTGTTGTTGCTGGCGTTGACGGTGACGTTGATGACGGTGTCGCTGACCGGGTCGAGGGCCACTTGGACCGCGGTTCGGCCGACCAGGATTGTGACGGTGCGCGACGCCGCGCGCGGCATTGCGGGTCGCCGCGTCGATCATCGAGGGAGTGTTGCCACCCTCTTTGATGGAGACGTCGCGGGTCTCTGGGATGGCGGCTGTGGCCGGTCCCGCGGCTTGGGTGACGGTGGTCGGCGCGGCCTGTGGGGTCCGGTCACCTGTGTCGAGTCTCCAATAGGCGATCGCGCCACCGGCGACCGCGACGAGGATCGCGAGCAAGGCGGCCAGGATTCTGCGGCGTCGGACCGGCGTATCCGCCACCGCCGCCTCCCGTGGCGTCGTAGGGGACAGCGACCCGCTGGGGGCACCCGGAGCATCAGTGATGTAGTTGGTCGAATCGGCCGTCAAGGGATCACCGATCGTACGACGCGCTGCGAGCAAGTGCCTCTGGCGGTTGCGTGACAATAGAAGCCTCCATGGTTGGACGGTTGTTGTTGGACTGACTCCTCAATGCTCATGGATGGATGGCGGTCGGAGATACGACCACTTGGGTTGGTCTCGGCCATCCCTCGGGGTCTGAAAAGCTACCCCCTTGGGTAGGTTGATCCGGCCCGGACGGCAGACAGCCGCGCCTGCCTCGATCGTGCCGTGTGCTCGGCGATCAGTCCGGACGCGTCCGAGCAGAGCCGGTCGCGGTAGTCGGGCCGATTGTTCAGAATGCGTAGCGGTGGTACTGGGCGATCATCCGCAGTGCTGGAACCAAGGACATCACTCTTCCCATCAACCGGTAGCCACCGGAAACGCCCTGCTGGAACGACTCGGAGTCGAAGACCGATATCGCGGCGAGCTGCCGAACCCCGGGTACCGCCGAAACGATGTCGTCGGGGCCGTTGATCGCCCAATGCAGTGTCGAACCGGAGCGCCGGACGACGGTATTGATTTTCTGCGTCTTGATCCCGAGCGCGTTGAACGCGTCGAAGTGCAGCTCGCCGGAGGGGAAGTGCTCGACGACGGCGCGCAGCAGGGCGAGGCCGGCGTCTTCGGTGAGGTACATGGTCAGGCCTTCGGCGATCATCAGCACGGGACGGTCGGCGGGAATCGCGTGCAGCCATTCCCGATCCGTCACGGACGCGGCGATGCGGTGATGGTGCGCGCGGGCCGGATAGAGCTGTTCGTGCAGCGCGATCACCTCGGGGTAGTCGACGTCGTACCACTCGACGTCAGGACCGGGGTCCAGCCGGAAAACTCGGCTGTCCAGCCCGCAACCGAGGTGCAATACGGTCGCACGGTCATGCTGAGCGAGGAACTCGCGCGCCCAGTTGTCGAAGTGGACTGTGCGAAGCGTCACCCCTGATTGATTGCGTCGGGTGATGCTGGTGCTTCGCCAGTCGTAGTCGATGCGGCGTACCGCATCCTTGGCCCAGGTGTCGCCCAACAGCGGGGTCTGCGCGTCGGCGTCCAGCGCCTTGGCGTACAGCGTCGCGAGCATCGTCTGCGGCGCTCCGGTGAGGTCGACGCGGATCTTCTCGGCCCCGGGCAACTCATCGTTTGAACGCATGTTCAATATACCAAACATGTGTTCAACCGAGGTCAAAGAACGCGCCCGCCAAGGATTCGTCAAGGCGTGGCGGCCCGTGAAACGACTGTGGCCCTGAGCGAAATGCTCAGGGCCACAGTCCTTCCGGCAGAAACCTAGGTGACGTTGACGACCTGGTCGGAAGGCTCCTTGGCATACAGCGCCGCGAGCTCGGCCTGGTACTTGGTCGCGATCGGGACGCGCTTGAGCGACATCTTCGGGGTCAGCTCGTCGCCGCCGGGCTCCCAGACGGCGCCGAGGACGGTGAACCGCTTGATCTGCTCCACCCGCGACAGCTTCGTGTTGCCGGCCTGCACTGCGGCCAGCACCTCGTCGAGGATCTCGCGGCGGGTGGCCAGGGTGGCGATGTCCTCACCCGTGGCGTCGAGCTCCTTGGCGCGGATGGCGGCCACATCGGGGTCCAGCACGATCAGGGCGGCGATGTAGGGTTTGGCGTCGCCGACCGCGACGGCCTGGCCGATCAGCGAGGAGGCGGCCTTGACCGCGTTCTCGATGTTGGAGGGCGCGATGTTCTTGCCCGCCTCGGTGATGATCAGTTCTTTCTTGCGGTCCACGATGCGCAGGTAGCCGTCGGCGTCGAGGGTGCCGATGTCGCCGGTGTGCAGCCAGCCGTCGGCGTCGATGGCTTCGGCGGTCTTGTCCGGCATGTTGCGGTAGCCGCGGGTGACGATCGGGCCGCGCACCAGCACCTCACCGTCGGCGTCCAGCCGCAGTTCCATGCCGTCCACCGTGCGGCCGACCGAGCCGGGGCGCGGCTTGTCCAGTTCGGTGTAGGTGCCCACGCCGGTGGTCTCCGACATGCCCCACACTTCGCTGACGGTGAACCCGAGGCCGAGGAAGTACTCCAGGGTCTCCGGAGGGATCGGGGCGGCGCCGGAAGAGGCGACCTTCAGCTGATCCAAACCGAGCGCATGACGCAGCTTGGACAGCACTAGTGCCTCGGCGATCGCGTGCTGGACGCTCAGCAGGGGACCGCGGCCCTTTCCGGCCAGATCCGCCCGCGCGGCCGCGATGCCGGTGCCGATCGCCCAGTTGGCCAGCGACTTCTTCACCGGACTCGGTTCAGCGGCGAGCCTGCCCTCCACGCCCGCCTTGATCTTCTGCCACACCCGCGGCACACCGAAGAAGATGGTCGGGCGCGCGTCGGGCAGGGCGGCGGCCACCTCACGGGGGTCGGGCACGGTGGTGATCTGAATGCCGGTGAGCAGATTGATCGCGTGGCCGGAGATCCGGTCGGCGACGTGCGCGGCAGGCAGGTAGGACACGGCGCGATCGTCCAGGCCGACCTCGAGCGGGCCGTTGACCAGCGCAATGACCTGGGCGAGAACGTTGCGGTGGGTGATCTCCACGCCCTTGGACGGGCCGGTGGTGCCGGAGGTGTAGATCAGGGTGGCCAGGTCGTCGGCTTGCACGGCCTGCCAGGCGGCGTCGAAATCGAAGTCGGCGGCGGGTGCGGCCTCGACCTGTTCGAGGGTGATGGTGCCCTCGGCGGGTCCGTCGACCAGGATGGTGTGCTCGACCGGCACACCGGCGGCGGTGATCCGGTCGAGGAAAACCTGTTCGGTCACCACGACTTTGTTGCCCGCGTTGGTGAACAGGTGGGTGATCTGCTCGGAGGAGCTGGTGTTGTAGATCGAGAACGGGGTCGCGCCCAGGTGTAGTGCCGCGGTGTCGACCAGGTTGAACTCGGGGCGGTTGGTGAGCATGATGCCGACGGTGTCGCCGCGCCGCACGCCGAGGCCGGCCAGGCCCGCCGCGAGGGAGCGCACACGTTCGGCGTAGTCGCGCCAGGTGTATTCCTGCGTGCCGCCCACCTTGCGCAAGGCGATCTGGTCGGGGCGTAGTCGCGCGGTCTCCTGGAATGCCGCGGGCACGGTGTAGACCGTTTTGCCCGATTCGTGCGCGTATCCGATATCTGTTGTCGTCATATCCCTGTTCCCGCTATCTCTGGCGTGGACCGATCCGCGGTGTTCGCCGACGCCGGTCCGAGCTCCTGACATAATGCGTCGAAGACGCCGCCAGTCTCTCATGATTCGGCGCGCCACCTGTGGCGCGGCTCACTCATGGTAGCGAGACACGAGGGTTGTGGTGGCTCTTACATCACTACGCGCCGATCAGATCCGCCGCAGAAGCGGAACCGGGGCGGGGCCGGGCCGTTTCACCGGGCGTGATGACGACCGGATCGACGGCCAATGGCTCGTCGGTAGCGGCACCGGAGGGCTCCTCGACCGCCCACGGTGCGGAATCGGTCGGAATCCAATGCTTGCGGCGGGTGCGCTTGGCTTCGAGGTACTCGCGGGCCCGCTCACTGAGCGCCCGCGTCCGCAGCGGCACCGCGGTGACCTGCAAACCTCCCTGCCGTAGCGCTTCGACCTTGGCGGGGTTGTTGGTGAGCAGCTGCACCGAGCGCAATCCCAGATCCGCCAGGGCATGGGCGGTCGCGGAGTAGGCGCGCGCGTCGGCGGGATAGCCGAGTCGCTCATAGCTGGTGAAGGTGTCGGCGCCGGAGCGCTCGCTTTCGCGATATCCCAGGGCCTTGGCGATCAGCCCCGCGCCGCGCCCTTCCTGCTCCAGATAGACCAGCACCCCCGAGCCCGCGGCTTGGATGAGATCCAGCGCCTTGTCCAGCTCCGGTCCGCAGTCGCAGTCCTCCGACCGCAGCGCCTCGCCGTAGAGGCACCGCGAATGCACCCGCACCAGGCATCCGTCGGCGACGTCGCCGAACAGCAGCAAGTGTCCCCGCTCACCGTCGCCGTTCAGCTCCATCACCCGAACACGCAGATCATGCCCCTTGCGACGGAACCGGTGCTCGGTGTCGGCAAGGTCCACAACTCTGGTCAATGCTCCTCCGAAGCGAGTCTGAAGATCCGTTCGATCTCACCCACCAGTGGCATTGCTCCCGGGACGTCCCCGACCGATTGCGTCGCCACCATCGCGGCGGTCGCCCAGACGTAGTCGTTGCGTGCGGCGGGGCGGCGCGTCGAGACGAGACGATATACCAGGGCGGCGGAGAAGGCAGCGTGAGCGCCGACCGAGTCGTCCAGCGCGGTCGGGAAGGGGTGAAACCGGTCGCTGAGCTGGTCGGACCACACCGCGCACCGGAAATCCTTGATCGCGCACACCGCCCGCACCCCGAGCGCGCGCAACAGCGTGGCGGTCTTCTCCCCGGAGGCCGTGGCGCCATCGGGCACCATCGCGAGCGCGTCCAGGTCCTTGTCGCCGCCGACCAGGTAATCCACCACACCGAGGTGGTGGTAGAGGTACTGCGGGCGATCCAGCGGCGGCGCGGGATGCACGACCACCAGCGGCCGCGACCGCAGCCCGCGCAGATCCGCCATGATCTGCTCGATCACGCCGGTGGGTTGTTCGAAGGTCAGCAGCACCGCATCCGAGGTGGCGATCGCGGAGCGGATCGCGTCGCTGCGTAAATCCTGAGCGCTCAACCGGATTCGCTCGTCCTTGCAGCCGATCGTGCTCGCCGCGCCGGTGCCCGCGACGATCACCGCGGTGACCGGCGTCGGCGCGTAGGGCACCACCTTGACCAGTTCGGTGTCGACCCCCTCGCTGCGCAGGTATTCCAGGATGCGGGCGCCCGCGTCGTCGTCACCGACCGCCGAGATCAGCCGCACCCGCAGACCCAGTCGGGCGGCGGCGACGGCACGGGTGAGTCCCTTGCCACCGGGATGCTCCTCGTAGCCGCCGCGAGTGGTGCCGCCGGGGCCGGGGATCCGGTCGACCAGGTACATGTGGTCGATCACCGCGTCGCCGACCACGGTGACCACGCCGCGATATTTCGGCGAATGATCCTGGTCCGCAGCATCTTTCGATGCGCCTCTACCGGTCTCGACGACATGCGCTCCGTCGAACACCGAAGCCGTGGCCAGCTGCGCGGCCAGTGCCGTGAACGCCCTGCGCTCAGGCGTGCCGCGCAGGGTCCGCACTGTCGGCGCGGCGGGAATGGCTTGCGCCCCAACGGCTTCGTGCAGCACTGGCCAGTGTTCGGCGAGGTATTCGCGACGCTCGCCCAGATCCGACGCATAGAGCCGATCGGGATCGACAGCGGCAGGCGGATTCTCACGCAGCAGGCCCAGTGACAGTTCCGCGTCGACGATGAGCCGGTCGGTGGGCTCCAAGCGCCCGGCCACATCGCGCACCAGCGGCAGCACCGCTTCTTCCCGGTCGATGCCCGCACGCCGCGCGTACTGGCGCACGGCCAGCAGATCCAGCAGCGGTAGAACGTCGATTTCGGTGCTACGCAAGCGATCCGAGCTCAGGCCGGACCGCTTGCACAACCGCGTGAGGATATTGCGAACGGCAACCATTCCCGAATCCTGCGGGACCATGGGCGACCCTCCTCGATCGGTGCGGCACCGAAGCTGTCGGGCGCACGTAGGCCACGCAAATCGGGTTTAGCCAGCGGGCAAATTGTCAATTACCAAATTACAACGGCAATTGCGCTCGGGGAACGGCAAATGCCACACTGGATGTGGCGATCCCCATCGCTCCACCAGGCACGGGAGGGCTGGTGATGAGAATGATTCTCCGCATACGGCAGAGTCGGCGGCGACGGCACCCCCGCCCCGCCGGACCGGATACCGAGCTGGTGCCGAAGCCGGTGGTGGACTAAACGAGCCGCCGGACATCCCCGCAACACCGCACCCTGGCCGTCGCCTGCCACGCGTCAGCGCGAAGGCATTCACCCATCAGCCGCGCCCGCAGCCGGACAAGGCTCACCGTCTACGCGACCGGCGCACGGCAACCCCTCGGACACGACGACCGGCCCGGCCATACATGCCGCCGATCGCGGCCCGATCACCCACGGCGCACCGCAACGGGCGAGCATGCCTGCCGCGCGGAAACGATGCGGCCGGTATGCCGGTTCAGCCCACCGGCGCACCCGAACCCTTGCCGGGCCGAGCGGCGCACTCGGCCGCCAGGCCCGGCAAACGGACCCGTCGGCTCCGACAGCGCCGACACCGCGGAAATCACGGTGCAGCACCTCCACCGCGCTGCACCAGCGGATGCACGACTGGAGGCATTCGTGATCATCGAATTCAGCACCCTGGAGCCGGCCTCACTCCACCTGTTGCACCGGAGACACCGATGACCATTCACGCCACCGAATGGACGATGACCAGCGATCTGACCCCGGAAGCCGCCTACCGGGACACCGACACCGAAGGCTGGCGCCTGAGCTGGCTGCCGGACCGCGTGCTGACCCGCGCGCAAGCCGAGGCGGGCATGCACTTGGACGAGCTGCTCAGCGACCCGGCCATGGTGCACGACCGGATGACCCAGGCCCGCGTCGACGTCTACGCCGATGAACTGGGCATCCTGCGCGACCACGCGGTGATCCTGCTGGCCAAGCGGATGGCGGCGCGACTGGAGAAGGAGTTGCGACCCAAAGCGGACCCGACGCCGCCGGGGCACAGCCCGCGCACCGGCCGATCACTCACCCAGACGATCGAACCCCCGTTCGTCCACGGCTGACCCGCGCTGGAGTTCAGGCGTGCGCTGTGTGCTCCGCGCCCACGGCATCACCGATGCTGCGGTACCCGCCGGCCCGCAACCGCTGCGCCAGACCGCGATGGATCCGGCGCATCCAGAACGGGCCGCCGTAGATGAAGCCGGTGTAGCCCTGCAGCAGCGTCGCACCGGCGAGGATGCGTTCCCACGCCTGGTCGACCGTTTCGATACCGCCGACCGAGATCAGCACCAACCGGTCACCGACACGCCGGTACAACCGGCGCAGCACCTCGAGCGAGCGCTCCGCGACCGGCGGCCCCGAAAGACCGCCCGCGCCCATGGCGGCGACATCGTCCGGATCGGAGCGCAAACCGTCGCGGCGAATGGTGGTGTTGGTGGCCACGATGCCCGCCAGACCCAGCTCGACGGCCAAGTCGGCGACCGCGTCGATGTCCTCGTCGGACAGGTCCGGAGCGATCTTCACCAGCACCGGCACCCGCACACTGTCCAGCACCGCCCGCAACAGCGGACGCAGCGATTCGACCGCCTGCAGATCCCGCAGGCCGGGGGTATTGGGGGAGCTGACGTTGACCACGACGAAATCGGCCAGCGGGCCCAGCAGGGCGGCGCTGGTGGCGTAGTCGGCGGCGGCGGCATCCGGTTCGACGATCTTCGTCTTGCCGATGTTCGCCCCGATCGGCACGGCGCCGCGCCGCCCGCGCAGCCGTTCGGCGGCAGCGGCGGCGCCGTGGTTGTTGAAGCCCATCCGGTTGATCAGCGCCCGGTCGGCGGGCAGCCGGAACAGTCGCGGTGCGGGATTGCCCGGCTGCGGCTGGGCGGTGACGGTGCCGACCTCGGCGAAACCGAATCCCAGCGGAGCCCAGGCGTCGACACCGTCGGCGTTCTTGTCGAATCCGGCGGCCAACCCCAGCGGCGCGGGGAATTCGACCCCGAATGCCGTCGTACGCAGAATCGGGTCATCGTTGACGAGAATTTTGCTCATCGCCCAGCGCACGGGCGCACACCAGGCGGCCAACCGCATGACAGCGAAGACGAGGTGGTGGATGCGTTCCGGCGCGACCAGGAACATCAGTCGGAGTAGCAGGGCGTACATCGGCTCACATTCCGGGTTCGGGCTGGGGTAGTAGTGCGGATTTTCGCCGCCGCAGCAGGACCCGCCTGCTGCCGTCGGTGTAGGCCCGCACCCGCGACAGCTCCCAGCCACCGAACTCGGCTTGGATCGCCAGCCGCATGGACGCGGTCACCCGCGTGACATCCGGCGGCAGGCGCAGCGGCACATACTCGTAGTCGTCGCTGGTGGTCTCCCAGCCCGCGGGCAACGCGCGCCCGCGCCGCCGGTGTGCCGCCGGATCAGAGGATGTCGCGGAATCGTCTCCCGCGCGCGCTGTTGGAGCCATCAGTGCCCTCTCTTCCGATCGTCCGCACCGATCCGCTGCAGACCGTCGCCGGTCGCGGATCCCACGAACATGTCCCCGGTGTGTTGCTCGATGGTCACCGAGTTCGGTTGCCGGACGGTGGCGTAGCGTCCCACTTCCTTCGGTATACCTGTCGACAGGTCGAACCCGACGACCTCGTTGCGCTGTGTGCACGTCACCCACACGGTGTCGGACCGCTGATCGTAGGCAAGTGCGTAAGGCGAAGATCCTACCGGGAAACGCTGACGCAGCACGAGCGGTCCCGCGGTGTAGACCAGCAGTTCGCCCCCGGCGGTGTCGGTGACCACGAACCGGCCGCGCGCGTCACCGATCATCTGTGTGGCGCCGTCGCCCGCCCGCAGCGCCAATCCCAGCCGCTCGCCGCCGAGGTCGAGCTCGAAGATCGCGGTTTGGTGACGGTCGAGCACGGTGAGCTTGCCGTCGGCCTCGGCGAGCTCGTCGGCCGACAGCAGCCCGGACACGGTCCTGGTCACCGCACCGCCGGGCGCCACCTCCAGCACCCGGCCATCGCCCGTACCGACCAGCAGCCCGCCGTCCGGCCGCGGGAGCACCGACCGCACCTCGCCGTCGACGGCGACCTCGCTGATCGCACCGCTGGCCAGATCCACCCGCAGCACCCGCCCCTGCGCGGTCGCCAGCATCTCACCCGGCCTGCCCGGCGCCAGTGCGCTCGCGCGTTCCGGCAGTGTCACGGTGCGCACGGTGGGCTGGGCGGCGTCGGGGTCGATCACGGTGAGCGCGGTGCCGTCGAGCACGGCCAGCAGCCCGGTGCCGGGATCGGATTCCAGCGCAGACACCGGGCCGGCGGGCAGCACCCGGC
>NZ_BDBA01000033.1 GCF_001612745.1 Nocardia amamiensis NBRC 102102
CCCCGACAAGTCGGCTACACCTCGGAGTTCGCCTTCGCGAAGGCATTCAAACGCGAATACGGGGTGGCCCCGGGGCAATACCGCCGCGCGGCCGACAGCCCGCCACTGGTCGCGGTCTGATCAGCCCTTTGCGCGATGCCGGCGGGCTTCCTGAGCAGCCGCCCACTCACTTTGCGCGAGGGGCGGTTCCACCTCGCGGCACTGAGAGCTACAAACCGGGCGTCCTACGACGATGCTGCCTCCGCGCGGCGGACCGAGTAGCGCGGTGCGTTCACGTGACGCCGTCGACATGACCGACCGGTCGGCCGCTTGCCAGCGAACCCGGAGGTGGTCAGCTGAACGGTGAGCGGGGTCGCTCCTGGAGTTCGCCGTCGACGTAGATGTCGACCTTCTCGTTGTAGAAGCAGACCAGTCCGGCGACCTTCTGACTTTCCGGAAGCGGAGTGCGGTAGCCCCATACGTAGTCGAAGTACTCCTTGCCTTCGATGCGGACCGACCAATAGTCCGCGGTGCCCTTGTAGGGGCAGTGGGTGTTGGTGGCCGACGGGTGCAGCAAATCCATGCGGACATCCGTCATCGGCAGGTAATACCTTGGCGGCAAGCCGGTTTCGAAGAGGATGCGCGGCGTACGCGAGTCGGCGACGGTGACGCCGTCGATCTCCACCCGGATGTGCCGCGAGCTGGCCAGGATGTCGACCCGCGAGTACGGATCGCGCGGATGGACATAGATCGGCTCATCCTCCTCGAACCACTCGTCCATCGCGTCCCACTCCAGCCGGACCAGGTCGCGTAGTTCGGCGAGCGGCGAATCGTGATACCGCAGCGCCGCCGCGCCCGCCGTCGTGCCGTCCACCGCGACGTCGTACACGGTCGCGTCGCCACGGCTGGGGGAGTGCTGGGTGGTTCCGTGTGGTTCGAGCTTCGCGCGCAGATCCGCGACCGGCAGATAGTAGGTCGGGTAGTGCGGGTGCTCCCACACGAGCACCGGCCTGACCGTGTCGGCCACCAAGTGCCCGCCCAAATAGACTCGCACTCTCTTCTGGCCGGTCTCGACGCGGACGCGGCCCCGCTTCGCTTCGGTCATATCTCCTGACCGTACTCCTCGCCGGGGACTGCGCCAGGGGGTGAAGCGACGAATGGCGGCCTTCGGTGCGTTTCGAAACCCGAGGTTGAATCCCGGCTCGGTGCGCCCGTCAGACCGGCTGGGTCGACGGCCGTCGCGGCGTCCCGAACAATTGTGCGTCCGCGTGGGCGCGCTTGAAGAACAGATGCGCGTCGTGCTCCCAGGTGATCGCGATGCCACCGTGCAATTGGACGGTTTCGGCCGCGATGGCGGTGAGTGCTTCCGAGCAGTGCACCCGGGCGACCCACACGTCCTCTGCGGCGGACGGGCTGTTCGACGCCACCGCCGCCGTAGCCGCCACGGACGCGGACCTGGCCGATTCCAGCAGCACGTACATGTCCGCCATGCGGTGCTTGAGTGCCTGGAAGCTGCCGATCACCCGGCCGAACTGCACCCGGGACTTGGCGTAGTCCACGGTCATCTCCAGGCACCGGTCCGCGGCGCCAACCTGCTCGGCGGCCAGGGCGGCCAAGGCGATGTCGCGCAGCCGGGCGATGGTCGCCGCCGGATCACCGGACCCGAGCCTGCGGGCGGGCGCTGCGGCGAAGGTGATCTCGGCGAGTTTCCGCGTGGGGTCCATGGTCGGCGCGGACCGCCGGGTGACGCCCGCCGCAGTCGGCTCGACTTCGAAGAGACCGCTGGAGGTCACCACGACGAGGGCGTCCGCGGACATTCCGTCGAGCACGTAATGCGTGGTCCCGGTCAGTGCGCCGTCCGTCTCGTGCACGCCCGGCTCGTCCCAGCCGCGCTCGCCCGCCCAGCAGACCGCGATCGCCCTGGTGCCCTCGGCGACCTCGGGCAACAGCCGCGCGCACGCCTCGGCATCACCCGACAACAGCACGGCTTGCGCACCGAGGACGGCCGACCCGAGCATCGGCACCCCGGCCAGCGTGCGGCCCAATTCGCCGACCACCAGCAGTGATTCGACCAGGCTCGCGCCGAAACCGCCGTACTCCTCGGGAATCGCCAGCGCCGCGACGCCGATCTGCTCGCACAGCAGCCGCCACAGGTCCGGGTCGTAGCCGAGTTCGGTGTCCATCGCGGCACGCACCGCCGCTGACCCGGCGTGCTTGGTCAGCAGGGCTCGGACCGACGCGAGGAAGTCCTGGTGTTCGGCGGTGCTCATGCCTGCGCCTCGCTGAAGCTCGGCTCCGGCACCACCACCCGGGTGGCTGTGCCGATGGTTCGCTCGCTGCGCTCGCTCATGCTGTGCTCTTTCCGGCTCGGGCGGGGCGATGCATGATCACGCCTTGCTGTCTGCGGGCCTGGTTACTCATGCGATGCCTTCCGTGGCGTGATCCCGATCGGTCTGCTCGCGCAGCGCGCGGGCGATCCGAGAGCGGTGCAGATCGGTTGTGCCCCACGCCGATCGCAAAGCGGTCACCTTGGTCAGCCACAGCGAGAGGTCGTACTCGGCGGTGTAGCCGATGGCGCCGTGCACTTGCAGGGCGGCGCGGGCCGCACGGTAAGCCGCATCGCCGCAGGCGATCACGGCGGCCGACACATCCCGGCCGCGGGTGGGTCCGGTCATGGTCAGCGCGGCGCGGTAGAGCAGTGGCTCGGCGAGATCGAGCGCGATCTGCACGTCGGCGAGCTTCTGCTTCACCGCCTGGAATTCACCGATCGGCTTGCCGAACTGCTTGCGCTGCTTGGCGTATTCGGTCGAGGCGTGCAGCAGCGCGCGTCCAGCGCCGAGCAACTGGGCCGCGCAAGCCAGCACACCCGTGTCGAATCCCGCGGCCGCGGCCTCGCGGACCGGCTCGCCCTCGGCAACAGCGGCGTCCGCTGCCACGGTGAACAACCGGCGTGCCGGATCGACCGACCGCGTCAGGCTGGTGCGGTGCCCGGTGGACAGCCGTGTTCCTTCGGTCAGGAGTACGACCTCGGCGGTGTCGGCATCCAACGCGACGCCGCTGCGACCGGGCGCCTCGAACGCGACAGTGCCCAGCGCCACTCCTCCCGCGAAGCCCGGCAACCACCGCGCGGCCAAGCCCTGGTCCGGAAGTGCTTGCAGCAGTGCGGGGATCGCGGCGGCTGTTTCCACCAGCGGTCCCGGCGCGGCCGCACGTCCGATCTCTTGGAAGGCCACGACCAGATCGATCGGCTCGGCACCGAGGCCGCCGTGCCGCTCCGCCACGGCCAAGCCGAGCACACCGGCTTCGGCCAGCTGCCGGATCAGGGCGCGCCCCGGTCCGGGATCGCCCGACGCCCATGCGCGCACCGCGGCGGGCGTGCGGCCCGCGTCCAGCAGCTTGCGCAGGCTGGCGCCGAAATCGAGTTGTTCGGGGCTGAGCGCGAATCTCATCGGCTGCTTCCTCTCGGCAGTCCGAGCAGCCGCTCGGCGATGATGTTGCGCTGAATCTCGTTGGTGCCCGCATAGATCGGGCCGGACAGCGCGAACAGGTAACCGTCGGTCCACGGCCCGGAGTACTCGGCCGCCGCGCCGAGCACCTCGAGCGCGGTCTCGTGCATGGCGATGTCGAGTTCGGACCAGAACACCTTGGTGATGGAGGATTCCGCGCCCAGCTTGCCGCCCTCGTCGAGGCGGGTGACCGTGCCGAAGGTGTGCAGCCGGTATGCCTCGCTGCCGATCCACGCGTCGACCACCGCGTCGCGCTGCGCGGTGTTGTCCTGGTCGCCGGTGTCGAGCCACAGATCGATCAGCCGCCGCGCAGTGGCGCTGAACCGGCCGGGGCTACGCAACGAGAGGCCGCGCTCGTTGCTGGAGGTGCTCATCGCCACCCGCCAGCCCTCGCCGGGCGCACCGATCACGTCACGGTCGGGCACGAAGACGTCGTCGAGGAAGATCTCCGCGAAGCCGGGCTCGCCGTCCAGTTGCGGGATCGGGCGCACGGAAACGCCGTCAGCGCTCAGCGGGAACATCACATAGGTGAGGCCCTTGTGCCGCTCGGCGTCGGGGTCGCTGCGGAACAGGCCGAACGCCCAGTCCGCGAAGGCGGCGCGCGAGCTCCACGTCTTCTGGCCGCTCAGCAGCCAGCCGCCGGTGGTGCGCCGGGCGGTGGAGCGGATGCCGGCCAAGTCGCTGCCAGCCTCCGGCTCGGACCACGCCTGCGCCCAGATGTCGTCGCCGCGCGCCATCCGCGGCATGATCCGCGCGAGCTGCTCCGGCGTTCCGTGCTCGAAAAGTGTTGGCGCCAAAAGGAAGATGCCGTTCTGGCTGACCCGTCCCGGCGCGCCCGCGGCATAGTACTCCTGCTCGAAGAGCACCCATTCCAGCAGCGAGGCGTCGCGTCCGCCGAACTCCTCGGGCCAGGCGACGACGGAGAACCTGGCGTCGGCGAGGGCGCGCTCCCATGCGCGGTGCGCCTCGAATCCGGCCTTCGTGTCCATCGAGGGCAGCGGCTGCGCGGGTTTGTTGGCGGCCAGAAATTCGCGGACCTCCCGTTGGAATTCCCGCGTCGCCTGGTCGAGATCCAGATCCACTACGTCGTTCCATTCTGTTCTGCGGTGCTCGCGGAAGCCTTCATCGACTTGGCGTTCATGCCGCCCAGCGAGTCGGCGCCGACTTCGGCGTTGTGCGCGTGTGCGAAGTGGTGCAGACCGAAGACCGAGTCCATGCCCGATCGCATGCCCATCAGGTCCTCGGCCTGGTTGACCGCTTTCTTGGTCAGCGCGAGACCGAACTGCGGCATGGTGGCGATCTTTTCGGCCAGCGCCAAGGTCTCGGCCTCGAGTTCAGCCCGTGGCACCACCCGGTTGACCATGCCCCACTCTTTGGCCTGGGCCGCGCCGAACCGGTCGCCGGTGAACAGGAACTCCTTGGCCGCGCGCGGACCCATCACCCAGGGGTGCGCGAAGTATTCGACACCGGGGATGCCCATGCGAACGACCGGATCGGAGAAGAACGCGTCATCGGAGGCGATGATCAGATCGCACACCCAGGCCAGCATGAGGCCACCCGCGATGCAGGCGCCCTGCACCATGGCGATGGTCGGCTTGGGAATCTCCCGCCAGCGACGGCACATGCCGAGATAGACCTCGAGCTCCCTGGCGAAGCGCTGATCGCCGCCGACCCGGTCCACGTGGTCCCACCACAGCGCGGCCTTGTTCTGGTATCGCACATGGTGGTCGCGGCCCGGCGTGCCGATGTCGTGCCCGGCGCTGAAGTGCTTTCCATTGCCCGCCAAGACGATCACCCCGACTTCGGGGTCTTCCACGGCGCGCTCGAAGGCGGCGTCGAGCGCGTAGGTCATCACCGAGTTCTGCGCGTTGCGGTAGTCCGGCCGGTTCAGCGTGACGATCGCGACGCGACCGCGCCGCTCGTAGGTGACCACCTCGCCCTCGTCCGGGACGGCCGGACCCTCGTTCGGGGTTGCCGGTTGCGACATTACGACTTCTCCTCACGTAGTTGACGCTTGAGCACTTTCCCGGCGGCGCTGTAGGGCAGCTGGTCGCGGAATTCGACGAACCGCGGCACCTTGAAGTTGGCCAGCACGGTGGTGGCATGGGCCAGCACCTGGGCCTCGGTGAGCGCCGAACCGGGCCTGCGCACCACGTAGGCCTTGCCCACCTCGCCCATCCTGCTGTCGGGCACTCCGATGACGGCGGATTCGGCCACACCGTCCAGCCGGGCCAGCGCCTGCTCGATCTCGGCCGGATAGACGTTGAAGCCGCCGGAGATGTACATGTCCTTGAGCCGGTCGGTGATCTTCAGGTATCCGCGCTCGTCGATCGTGCCGACATCGCCGGTGTGCAACCAGCCGTCGGCGTCGATGGTCTCGGCCGTGCTGTCCGGGTCGTCCAGGTATCCGAGCATGACGTTGGGTCCGCGCAGCAGGACTTCGCCGGCCTCGCCGAGCCGCAGTTCGAAATCCGCGATCGGCCTGCCGCAGGTGTTCGCGATGGTCTCGGCGTCGTCTTCGGCGCGGCACATGGTGCCGAAGCCCGCGGCCTCGGACAGGCCGTAGGCGGTGATGACGACATCGAAGTCGAGTTCCGAGCGCATCCGCTCGATCAGCACCACCGGCACCGTCGCCGCGCCGGTGACGGCCACCCGAAGGCTGCTCAGGTCGAACCCGTCGCGGTCGGGGAAGTCCAGGATCGTCTGGTAGATGGTCGGCGGGCCGGGCAGCACCGTGACGTTCTCCGCGCCGATCAGCCGCATCGTCTCCGGCACGTCGAAGGTCGCCTGCGGGATGATCGTGGCTCCGGTGACCAGGCAGGCGAGGATGCCCGCCTTGTAGCCGAAATTGTGGAAGAACGGGCTGATCACCAGGTACCGGTCGGCGCGGCGCAACGTGGCGCATTCCGCCCAGGCTCGCACCACCGCGAGCGCCTGCCGGTGCGCGACCAGGGTGCCTTTGCTGCGGCCGGTGGTACCGGAGGTGAACAGGATGTCGGAGATGTCGTCCGGGAGTACCGCCGCGGCGCGTTTCTCGGCCTCGGCCACCGTGACCTGTTCGGCGACGATCGCCAGTTCCGACCAGTCCAGCGCGGCGATATCCGTGTTCTCCGTACCCGGCTCGACCGGGATTACCACGACCGTGTCGATGGCCAGATCGGGCGCGGCCGCGTGCAATTCCACGAGCCGGTCGCGGCCGAGAAAACTCCCTGCGATGAACAGCGCCTTCGCCTGCACCCGGTGCAGGACATCGGCGGCCTCCTCGGCGACGTAGCGGGTGTTCAACGGCACCAGCGCCGCCCCGGCGTAGTGCGCGGCGAGCGCGGCGATCACCCAGTGATGGGTGTTGGGCGCCCACATGGCCACCCGGTCACCCGGCCGCACGCCGCGCGCGATGAGCGCCCGCGCCACGTCTTGGACCGACTCGAGCAGATCTGCCCAGCTCAGCCGGACCGCGCCGTCCGCGACCGCGAAGGCGGCGCCGAACGTGCGTGCGGCGTGATGCAGTGCCATCGGCGTCGTTTGTGCAGGGGTTGTCACGGGTTGTCCTTACCGTCCGCGAGCCAGTTATGCGCGCGCTCTACAAAGCAAGTGCTTGGTAGGTTATCCTACCGGCGTGGGTGCGATCCAGACCTCAGAATCCGATACCGCCGCGCCGGACGGGCGGCTTTCCGCCGCACAGGACGCGCGATTCGCCGCCGAGGTGCGCGAGTGGCTGGATGAGAACCTCAGCGGAGAATTCCGCGCGCTGCGCGGTCTCGGCGGGCCCGGCCGCGAACATGAGGCGTTCGACGAGCGCCTGGCCTGGGACCGGCATCTGGCCGCCGCGGGATGGACGTGCCTCGGCTGGCCGAAGGAATACGGCGGCCGCGAGGCCACCGTGCGGCAGCAGGTGATCTTCCACGAGGAATACGCCAAGGCCAACGCGCCCGCGCGGGTGTCGCACGTGGGTGAGGAACTGCTCGGCCCGACCCTGCTCGCCTTCGGCACCAAAGCTCAGAAGGATCGGTTCCTGCCCGGCATCCGTACGGTCAGCGAATTGTGGTGTCAGGGCTACTCGGAACCGGGCGCGGGCTCGGACCTGGCCGCGATCACCACTTCGGCGCACCTGGATGGTGACGAGTGGTCGATCAACGGGCAGAAGATCTGGACGTCGCTGGCCCACGTGGCCGACTGGTGCTTCGTCCTCGCCCGCACCGAGCGCGGTTCCACCCGCCACAAGGGCCTGTCCTACCTGCTGGTGCCGATGAGGCAGCCGGGCATCGACGTGCGCCCGATCATCCAGCTCACCGGGACGTCGGAGTTCAACGAGGTCTTCTTCGACGACGCTCGCACGGCTGCGGACCTGGTGGTCGGCGAACCGGGTGACGGCTGGCGGATCGCCATGGGCACGCTCACCTTCGAACGCGGTATCTCCACCCTGGGCCAGCAGATCCGGTTCGCCCGCGAACTGGCCGACATCGAGGCGCTGGCCCGCCGCACCGGCGCGGCCGACGACCCGCTGATCGCCGACCGGATCGACCGAGCCTGGGTCGGTCTGCGCGTGCTGCGTGCGCACGCCATGCGCACGATGCAGGGCGCTGGCCTGGACGATGGCGGTGGCCAGGCATCGGTGGCGAAACTGCTGTGGGCCAACTGGCATCGCGGACTCGGCGAGCTGGCCATGGCCGTGCTCGGCGCCCGGGGCCTGGTCGCCTCAACCGCCGGGCCGACGGGCGAGAACGATCTCGACGAATGGCAGCGGCTGTACCTGTTCACCCGCGCCGACACCATCTACGGAGGTTCGAACGAAGTGCAGCGCAACATCATCGCCGAGCGCGTGCTCGGACTGCCGCGCGAGGCGCGCCCGTGACGGGCCCGCTGTCGATCGCCCCCGCGCCCGTTCCCGGGCACGGCCTGCTGATCGGGCGCACCGCCGTGATCACCGCCGCCGCGGGCACCGGCATCGGCTCGGCCACGGCGCGCAGGCTGTTGGCCGAGGGCGCGGACGTGGTGGTCTCCGACTGGCACGAGCGGCGGCTGGCGGAGACGGCCACCGAGCTCGCCGCGGAGTTCCCGGACCGGCGCGTTGCCTCGATCGCGTGCGACGTGCAGCGCACCGAGCAGGTGAACGCGCTGGTGCGCGGCGCGGCCGAGACCATGGGCCGGATCGACGTCATGGTGAACAACGCCGGGCTGGGCGGGGAGACGCCCGTGGTCGACATGACCGACGAGCAGTGGAGCCGCGTCCTGGACATCACGCTGAGCGGCACGTTCCGCTGCACCCGCGCCGCGCTCGGCTACTTCCGCGACGCGGGCCACGGCGGCGTGATCGTCAACAACGCCAGTGTGCTCGGCTGGCGCGCGCAGCACGGCCAAGCGCACTACGCCGCGGCGAAGGCGGGCGTGATGGCGCTGACCAGGTGCAGCGCGATCGAAGCCGCCGAACTCGGCGTCCGGATCAACGCGGTGGCCCCGAGCATCGCCAGGCACGCCTTCCTGGACAAAGTGAGCTCCACCGAACTGCTGGACCGATTGTCCGAGCGGGAGGCGTTCGGCCGCGCGGCCGAGCCGTGGGAGGTCGCGGCGACGATCGCGATGCTGGCCAGCGACTACACCTCGTACCTGACCGGCGAGGTCGTCTCGGTCAGCAGCCAACGCGCCTGAGCCGCCCCGGCTTTCACGGCTGTCCGCCCGGTTCTTTCGCGTCGGATCGGGCGGCGGGCGCGTCTGGCGACCATCGAGCAGCCGCTTGCTCGGTACCGGTGCGCGATCCGCACGCCGGAGTGCGATCGCCTTCCAGCGTCGGGCGCAGTGCGCCGAAATAGGCAGCTGATCAGGTGGAAAAGGACGAGCCGGAGAGCATGGGGGTGTGCCATGCTGGATGGGATCGGAACCGCGCTCTGCAAGGGGGCGATGGCTATGGGCCTGGATCGCCCACCTGCCCGCGAACAACTGGAACTCGACTTGGTCCGCGACGTCGTACTCGCCAGGCGGCGGCTGGACAGCCTTGTGCTTTCGGCGCTCGCCCTCGGCGCCGAACTCATCGAGCACACTTCCGAACGCGCGGTCGCGATGGCGGCCGCGCGGATTCTCGAGCAGCACGCCGTCGACGAGGGCGAAGTCGCGCGCGACCCGCGCGGCGCGTTGCGCTCCGATCTGGCGCGCGATCGGGAGCGCGCCAGGCGTATCGGACTCAGCTACCCGTCGGGCGATTTCGAAACCGAGGACGAGCGGCGCAGGCAGCGCCAGATGGCTCTGCTGTGCGAGGTGCGCGCGGACCTGCTCGCAGTCCTCGCGAAATGCCGCAAGTCCCGTTTCGATGGGGTGACCTTCGCGGACGAGATCGCCCAGGGTCTGTGCGCGGCCACGGACAAGCTCGTGATCGGCGCCGACATGGAGACCTATCACGCCTGGCAGCGTGGCATGGTGCTCAAGTTGAGCGAGGAAGCGGTGCCCGGCGGTCCGCCGCGGGTAATGGCCACCGTGGACGCGGGACCGGACCGTGGCCAGCTCACGGTGGAATGGGACAGTTGCGAACGACGTCTCGCGCTCGTCGCGCGGATGGCGCGTGCGGGCGTCTCGCCGGTGGTGATCTGCGATCGACTGCTCGCCGACCTCTCGGTCTCCTCCCCGCTGCGCTACTCCTCGCGCTGAACGCCCTACTCGACCAAGCAAATGCTTGGTTGTATGATGGGCCGCGTGACCGCATCAGACGCCTCGAAATCAGCACGGCGCAGCGAGCTGCTCGCCCTTGCGGCCGAATTGTTCGCCGAGCGGGGCCTGCGAGCCACCACCGTGCGTGACATCGCCGACGCGGCCGGAATCCTGTCGGGCAGCCTCTACCACCACTTCGACTCCAAAGAGTCGATGGTGGACGAGATCCTGCGCGGATTCCTCGACGACCTCTTCGGCCGTTACCGCGAGATCGTCGGCTCCGGACTGAGTTCGCGAGACACGTTGGAAGCCTTGGTGCTCGCCTCCTACGAGTCGTTCGACCGCTGGCACGCCGCGGTCGCGATCTACCAGGCCGAGGCGAAGCGATTGCGCACCGCGGAGCGGTTCACCTACATCGCCGACTACAACCGCGAATTCCGTGAACTCTGGCACCGGGTGCTGACCAACGGCGTACAGGACGGCAGCTTCCGGCCGGAACTCGACGTCGAACTGGCCTACCGGTTCCTACGCGACACGGTGTGGGTCGCGGTGCGGTGGTACCGGCCAGGTGGCCCCATCACCGTCGACAACCTCGCCAAGCAGTACCTGACCATCGTGCTCGACGGGCTCACCGTCCCCGAGCGCACCACGTAGGAGTCCATACATGTCAGCACCTTCCGCGTCCCGCCGCCCGTATGCTCCGCTGCGGGACGCGTACGTGATCGATGCGGTACGCACGCCGGTCGGTAAGCGCGGCGGCGCACTGGCGGGCGTTCACCCCGCCGATCTGGGTGCGGCCGTGCTGCGCGGTCTGCTGGATCGCAGCCCGATCGATCCGGGGGCGGTGGACGACGTCATCGTGGGTTGCGTCGACAACATCGGTCCGCAGGCGGGCAATATCGGCCGCACCATGTGGCTGACCGCGGGTTATCCCGAAGAGGTTCCCGGTGTCACGGTGGACCGGCAGTGCGGATCAAGTCAGCAGGCGATCAATTTCGGCGCGCAGGCCATCATGAGCGGCACCGCCGAAGTGATCGTGGCCGGGGGCGTGCAGAACATGAGCGCGATCCCGATCTCCGCGGCCATGCTCGCGGGCAAGGAATACGGCTTCGACTCGCCATTCGTCGGCGCCGAAGGCTGGGACCACCGCTACGGCACCGGCGAGGTCTCGCAGTTCCGCGGGGCCAAGTTGATCGCCGAGAAGTGGGGTATCAGCAGGGCGGACATGGAGCGCTGGGCACTGCGCAGCCACGAACGGGCGCGCGACGCGATCAAGAACGGACGCTTCGACAACGAGATCGTTCCGGTCGGCGATTTCTGGATCGACCAGGGCCCTCGCGAGACCAGTCTGGCGAAGATGGCCGCGCTGCCGGCGCTGGCCGAGGGCAGCCCGCTCACCGCGGCGGTGGCCAGCCAGATTTCCGACGGCGCCAGCGCCACGCTGCTCGCGTCGGAGTGGGCGGTGCGCGAATACGGCCTGACGCCGCGGGCGCGCATCCATCATGTGAGCGCGCGCGGCGCGGACCCGATCTTCATGCTGAGCGCGCCGATTCCGGCGACCAAGTGGGCGTTGGAGAAGTCGGGGCTCAGCATCGACGACATCGATGTGGTCGAGATCAACGAGGCGTTCGCGCCGGTGGTGCTGGCCTGGTTGAAGGAGACCGGCGCCGATCCGGAGCGGGTCAACGTCAACGGCGGGGCGATCGCCCTCGGCCACCCGCTCGGTGCCACCGGCGCAAAGCTTTTCGCGACCCTGCTCAATGAGCTCGAGCGGATCGAGGGTCGCTATGGCCTGCTGACCATCTGCGAGGGCGGCGGCACCGCCAACGCCACCATCATCGAGCGCCTGCCCCGCTGATACCGGCGCCGCGAGCGGCACGTCGGCGACTCGAGTTCGCCGGCATGCCGCCGGGTGGATGCGGCGAAGACTCCGCTCAGACCGGTCCGGTGTCGACGGTGTAGGTGCCGACCAGCTGGCCGCTTCCGACACTTGCGCCTTCGATCGCGGATTTCGCCTGGGCGACGGGTGTTTTCGAGCTCAAGGAAACCGGGTGCGACAGCGCATGCACGATGAATCGGTAGTGGTGCACGCCGGTCCCGGTCGGTGGGCACGGCCCGAAGTAATCGGCCAGGTCCGCGCTGTTGAGGCTGACTACACCGCCCTTCGGGGTCTGGCCCTCCTCGCTGGAGGTCGTGGTCAGCGGGATGTCACTGACCACCCAGTGGGTGAACAGCCCGATGGGTGCGTCCGGGTCGTCCATGATCAGGGCGAGCCGGACGGCTGATTCCGGAACGGTCCAGGTCAGGGGTGGCGGCCGATTCTTTCCGGTGCACGAGTATGTCTCCGGGATAGGCGCGCCATCGGTGAAAGCGCTACTGCTCACAGTGATCTCGTTCGTCGCAGGCATCGTGGCCTCCGCTCGAGTGGTAGTGGTCGAGTCCTTGGATTCGCCGTATCGCCACCTGCCGCGGCCGACGCCTGCGCCGGTACGGCGGAGACAGGCGAAACCGGTATGCGGTTATGGATCAAGATTAGGCCGCCGATTCCCCGTCAACCAGGCGTTGGCGGTAAATGCGCTGGTCCGGGCGGTGGATGACGTGCCGGATCGGCGGATGGATGGCGCGAGTTCATCGTAGGTCGGCGAGGGCTGCGACGACTGCCCATGCGTCGGTACGTGGTTCCGATGTCCAAGGGGCCGTGGGTTTGTGAATGCGCAGCGAGACCACGCCGTGCAGGGCGCACCACACACGCAGCGCGAGATCCGGCGCTTTCTCGGCGGGTAACAGATCGGCGAGACGGTCCAGCAGATCCAGCCCTGGCCCAGTGCCGGATTCGATCGGGGGATCGGGGCGTTCGAACAGCAATTGGTAGGCGCCGGGATGATTCTCGGCCCACGTGAGATAGGCATCGATCAACGCGCGCAGCCGGTCGGCGCGGGTGCCGGTGGGCGGGTCAGCGGCATCCAGCGCGTGCCGCAGCCGACCGAACAGTTCCACGGTCACGGCATAGTTCAGCGCATCCTGAGACGGGAAATGCATGTAGACCGCGCTGGGCGCGACACCGCAGGCCCGGGCGATGGCGCGCAGTGACGGCGTCGGCAACGCCTGCGGTTCCAGCAGCAGTTCGATCGCGGCGGCAACCAACTCCGCGCGGAGCCGCTCACCCTCCCCACGCGCTCGTCGCTGACGTGTGTCGGTCATCGAGCCTCCCTTGACAAGTATCACTGAACAGCTGTTAAGTATACCTAGATGAACACCTGTTCACCTTCAGGAGGCTGACATGAAGAAGTGGGAAGGCGCGACCGCGGTCGTGACCGGTGCGAGTAGTGGGATCGGCGCGGCGTTCGCCACGGCCTTGGCCGAACGACGTTGCAACCTGATCCTGGTCGCCAGGCGCGAGCATCGGCTGCGCGAGCTGGCGACAGAGCTCGAACACACCTTCGGTATCCGGGCTCGAGTCCTCACCGCGGACCTTTCGATCCCCGCGGACGTCGAGCGACTCGCCGCAGTGTTGAGCACGGACGACAACCCCATCGATCTGCTGGTCAACAATGCCGGTTTCGCAACCCACGGCCCGCTCGCCGACCACGACCCGGCGCGAACGCGCGCGGAGATCGCGGTCAACGTCACCGCCGTCGCGGAACTGACCTCGGCGGTACTGCCGGGCATGCTGCGGCGGGGCGAGGGAGCGGTGGTCAACATCGCCTCCACCGCGGCATTCCAACCGATCCCGTTCATGGCCGTCTATGGCGCGACGAAGGCGTTCGTGCTGTCGTTCACCGAGGCGCTGTGGGGCGAACTCGAAGGCAGTGGTGTCACCGCGCTTGCCGTGTGCCCCGGCGCCACCGATACCGAATTCTTCGAGGTGGCGGGCGAAGCCGCCAGCGTCGGACGACGGCAGACATCACAGCAGGTGGTCGCGACGACGCTCCGCGAAATGGACCGCCGCACACCCCGGCCGAGCGTGGTATCCGGGCTGGCGAACGCAATGTCGACGCGATTGCCGCGATACCTGCCGCGCCGCACCACGATTCGCCTGACCCGTGGATTGGTCGCGGCGAAATGACACTGTACGCACTGCGACCCAGCAGCCTCGGCGACATCTCTGCGATGCGCTGCCACCTGCGCAACGAACGGATCGTGACGGCATCGGCGCAGCGGGCCTTCGACATTCTCGCCACCGGCGAAGCGCAACAGGAGTGGGCCGCCGGATACCGGGCTACCACCTGGTACGGAAGTGCACCGCATGACGTGGGAACGATCCGTGACATCCACTTGCGCTGGATCACCGTGCGCGAACGATTCCTGGTCTGGGAGCCCGCCGCCCGTTTCACGTTCTCCGCCGATGCCATGTCGATCCCGTTGGCCCGCAGAATGATCGAGGACATCACCTTCGATCCGATCGGACCCGACCGCTGCCGCCTGATCTGGCAGGTACACCTCGATCCGGCACCGGTTCTGCGCCCGATCGAATCCCTGGTCATGCGACGGTTTTTCGAGCCGATGTTCGACTCGTTCGCCGCTGGACTCGCCGGATTCGCCCACGCGCACCCCGATCAACCGTCGGACCTGCCGCCTGCAGGACCATGATGGCAGCCGCTTCGGGTCTGGCCGCCCCGAAAAGACGGCCTTCGGTCTGGGCTCCGAAGGCCGCCATCCATTCGGACTAGATCGTCGTCGAGTTCGCCCCATCGGGAAGCGCGGCGAGCACACCGATCCGCGCCACCGCGTCGGTGACGATCCGATCGATCAGCTCCTTGCAGGTGGGCAGGTCATCGATGATCCCCGTGACCTGACCCGCCGCGAGCACACCCGCGTGGGTGTTGCCCTCGACCAGTCCGGCGCGCAGCAGCATCGGGGTATTCGCGGCCATCACGACCTGGGACCAGCTCAGATCCTTGGTCTTTCGCATCGACAGTCCGTCGCGGATCATGGTGGACCATTTCATCCCCGTCATGCTTTTGAACCGGGCTGCGTTCGCGACCGCCGCGGTTAGTCCGCGCCAGCGCCCCGAATGCTCCAGGCGCTGTACCAGTTCGGTGTTCAGCACGCGGTGCGGCATTCCGTCGACCTTCAGCGACACCACCGTATCCTGCAGCTGCCTGCGCAGATACTCCTGCTTGACGGCGTCCGGGACCGTGCTCTCCTGGGTGAGCAGGAACCGGGTGCCCATCGCGATACCCGCCGCGCCATAGGCCAGCGCGGCGGCCAACCCGCGTCCGTCGAAGAACCCGCCCGCCGCGATCACAGGAATGTCCACCGCGTCCAGCACGGACGGCAGCAGCAAGGTGGTGGCCACCGGGCCGGTGTGCCCGCCGCCCTCGCCGCCTTGCACGATGACCGCGTCCGCACCCCAGGACGCCACTTTGACCGCGTGCTTGGCCGCACCGATCGACGGGATGACCACCACGCCGGCGTCTTTCAGCTTCGCGATCAAATCCTGTTTGGGCGCGAGCGCGAACGAGGCGACCGCCACCTTCTCCCGGATCAGCAGATCGATCCGCTCGGGGGCGTCAGCGGCGTCGGCCCGGATGTTGACACCGAACGGTTTCCCGGTGTGCGCCTTGGTCTTCGCGATGGCCGCCTCGAGCTCCGCGAAGGTCATGGTTGCCGAGGCGAGGATGCCGAGCCCGCCCGCCTCCGCGGTGGCCGAGACCAGCCGCGGACCCGCAACCCACCCCATACCGGTCTGCACGATCGGGTGCTCGACGCCGACCAGATCGGTCAACGCGGTGCGCAGATGCGCGGTCATGACGGGACCTCGGTTTCGCGAATCTTCTTGGGATCGAGCACCTCTCGGATCAACCGCAGTTCCCCGGCCGTTGGTATGCGCGTCTCGTCGGCCTCGGCGAGACCCGCAATGTCGAAGGAGGTGTTCTCGGCGACCTCGTCGGCGGTGACGCCGGGATGCAGGCTGCGGGCGCGCATGGTGTGGCCGGGACCTTCGAAATCGAACACACCCAGGTTGGTCACCACACGGTGCAGGTGATGGAAGCGGTAGGCGGGGTCGGCCGGGTCGACCTTGTCGTATCCCACACCCGAGACGATGTCCACCCGCTCGGTGAACACGCGCTTGGAGTGCCGCGCGACCCAATAGCTGGTGGCGTGATTGATGGTGTTGCCCGGCGCGCCGCGCACCCCGAACATCTGCCGGGACGGCTGCTGTAGCGGACCGAACGCCGAGAGGTTCTGGTTGCCGAAGCGGTCGATCTGATTGGCGCCCATCACCACATGCCTGCGCCCCGAGGCCACCACGTCGAAGACCTTCCGAAACGGAATCCAACCCTCGATCGCAGCTTTCCCGCCCAGCGGGGGAGTCTCGGCGAACAGCAGCGCTTCGCCGTCCGACAGCAGCAGATCGGGTTCGGTGGTGAGCTTGGCCAACCGGGCACCGAGGATGGACATCGGCGACATCGGACTGGCCATGATTTCTCCCGCGCCGCGGAAGATCTCCGCGCAGGCGACCGCGCACACCTCGGCGCGGGTCACGGTCTCGGTGCTGGTCATCGCGCCTCCTGTGGCTTGCGGGACACGGTCGTCTGCATCACGCCTCCTCGGCGAATCGGCGGACCGCGGCCTGGTACTGCTCCTCGGACCCGGCCAGGTAGGTGTCGACGAACCGCTGCCACGCTTCCGGCGTCTTCGCGGACTCGACGTAGTGCTTCTGGAACTTCTCGTCCCGGCCGTAGCTGTCCGCGGCGAGGGTGAAATGCGCGCCGCCCGGGGCCTCCACCACGCCGTCGACCATCATGCGATTGAGCAGCAGTGCCTGTGGTGGAACGGTTTTCACCAGTTCGCCGGTCTCAACCACCCGTTCCACCGAGACGTAGCGCCGCTGCGCCGCCAGGCAGAACAGGTCGTCGAAGTACGGGTCGATGCCGGTGTAGGCGGCGTTGCCGTGCGCGTCGCCGAGATTCAGGTGCACCAGCGCCGCATCCAGGCGCAGCGCAGGCATGGCGATCAGAGTCTCCGGCGTGCCGTCCACCGGGTACGGCGATTCGACGGTCTTCAGTTCGCCTTCCCAGAAGTTCGGGACGTCCGATCCGAGACCGGCACGGATCGGCAGGAACGGCAGTCGCGCCGCGGCCGCCTTCAGGCCGCACTGGAGCATGCCCTCGTCCATTTCGCGGGCGACCAGCGCGCCGGAGGTTCGCGCCGCGGCGAACCACGGGTCGTAGAACGGCGGCGAATCCAGCGACACGAACCCGTAGTACGCCTTGCGCACCTTCCCGGCCGAGCACAGCAGCCCGAGGTCGGGCCCGCCGTAGCTGACCACGGTCAGATCCGTGAGGTCCGACCGCAGGATGGCCCGCACCAGCGCCATCGGCTTGCGCCGGGAGCCCCAGCCGCCGATGCCGATGGTCATCCCGCTGCGCAGTTCGCCGACGACCGCCTCGAGCGACATCCGCTTGTCTCGCATTGCTTTCCGCTCCCTCTCCGATGGGCGGCTCACCGCCGCCCGCACCGCTGTGTTCACCGCCCGGCCTTGCGCGCCGCGAGATCGTCGTCGAACCGGGCGCGGATCTCGTCGGCGACGCCGGCGAGGTTGAGTTCGAAGGTGAACCCCTGCTCGTACCGGTAGCTGCGGTGCACGTCTTGCACGTCGATGCCGTTCAAGGCCCGCTTCGCCGCACGGATCACCCGGCCGTGCTTGGCCGCGATGTTCTTGGCCAATTCCAGGGCCGCCGCGTCCAGTTCGGCGCGCGGTACCACCTGGTAGACCGAGCCGTAGTGGTGCAACTGCTGCGCGGTGATCGTGCTGGCCGTGTAGAACAGCGCGCGCATCAGGTGCTGGGGCACCAGGCGCGCCAAGTGGGTCGCCGCGCCGAGCGCGCCGCGGTCGACTTCGGGCAGCCCGAAGGTGGCGTCGTCGGAGGCGATCACGATGTCCGCGTTGCCCACCAGCCCGATGCCGCCGCCCAGGCAGAAGCCCTGCACCACCGCAATGACCGGCACCTGGCACTCGTAGACCGCGGCGAAGGCCTCGAAGCAGCCGTGGTTGGCGTCGATCAGCGCCTGGTGGCCGGGCTTGCTCTGGATCTCCTTGATGTCCACGCCTGCGTTGAAACCGCGGTTCTCCGCGCGCAGCACCACCACCCTGGCGTCCGGATCGCGGCCCGCCGCGCGCACTTCGTCGGCGATGGCGAACCAGCCCTCGGTGGGAATGGCGTTGACCGGCGGATAGTCGACCGTGACCACGGTGATGCCGGTGGATTCGGAGTGGCGGTTGATCCCCATCGCAAGTCCCATCGTCGGTGCACGCACTGGCAAAGCAAGCAGTTGCTTGGTAGGTTAGCACGGTGGCACTCGAAATCGATCTCGCCGGACGCGTCGTTCTGGTGACGGGCGGTGTTCGCGGCGTCGGCGCGGGCGTGAGCAAGGCGTTCTTGGCCGCGGGTGCGACCGTCGTCGCGTGTGCGCGGCGGCCCGCCGACGGTCCCGTCGAGGTCGACGGACGCGCCATCGACTACCTGCCGTGTGATGTCCGGGACGCGGACGCGGTTCGTGCGCTGATCGAGACGATCACCGAACGCCATGGCCGACTGGACCATCTGGTCAACAACGCGGGTGGCGCGCCCTTCGCGCTGGCCGCCGAGGCGAGCAAGAACTTTCACACCAAGATCGTCGAACTGAACCTGCTCGCTCCGCTGCTGGTGGCGCAGGCCGCCAACGCGGTGATGCAGCGGCAGGACGAGGGCGGCTCGATCGTGAACGTCTCCAGCGTCAGCGGGCACCGTCCGTCGCCGGGTACCGCCGCCTACGGCGCTGCCAAGGCGGGCATGGACAGTCTCACCGCCTCGCTCGCCGTCGAATGGGCGCCGAAAGTACGGGTCAACTCGCTGGTGGTCGGACCGGTCGACACCGAATTGAGCCATCTGCACTACGGCGACCAGGACGGCGTCGACGCGGTGGGCCGGACCATCCCGATGGGTCGCCTGGCCCGCCCCGAGGACATCGGCCGTTGCGCCGTTTTCCTCGCCTCGCCGCTGGCCGGCTACGTCAGCGGCGCGACCCTGCTGGTACACGGCGGTGGCGAGCGCCCCGCCTTCCTCGCCGCCTCCACCGCGGATCAGCAGTCCTGAACAACTGGACCGAACCCGACCACCCACGAAGAGGACACCCATGGACACCGACCAGATCTGCGCCGGACGCGTCGTCATCGTCACCGGAGCGGGCCGGGGCATCGGCCGCGCGCACGCTCTTGCCTTCGCCGCGGCGGGCGCGCGCGTCGTGGTCAACGACCTCGGTTCGGCGCTGGACGGCGCGGCCACCGCGGAGACCCCGGCGCAGCAGGTGGTCACCGAGATCGAGGCGCTCGGCGGGGAAGCCGTGGCCAACGGCGACGATGTGGCGGACTGGGCCGGCGCCCGCAGGCTGGTCCGCCAAGCCGTCGACACGTTCGGCAAGCTGGACGTGCTGGTCAACAACGCCGGTTTCGTGCGCGACCGGATGCTGGTCAACCTCAGTGAAGAGGAGTGGGACGCGGTGATCCGCGTGCACCTCAAGGGCCACTTCGCGACCATGCGGCACGCGATCGAGTACTGGCGGGCGGAGACGAAGGCGGGCCGTCCGGTGGACGGCCGAATCATCAACACCAGCTCCGGCGCGGGTCTGCAAGGCAGTGTGGGGCAGGGCAACTATGGCGCGGCCAAGGCCGGTATCGCGGGCCTGACCCTGACAGCCGCCGCCGAGTTCGCCCGCTACGGCGTCACGGTGAACGCGATCGCCCCGGCCGCACGCACCCGGATGACCGAGACGGTGTTCGCGGAGACGATGGCCAAGCCGGACAACGGCTTCGACGCCATGGCCCCGGAGAATGTGTCTCCGCTGGTCGTGTGGTTGGGCAGCACGCAGTCGGCGGCTGTGACCGGGCGGATGTTCGAGGTCGAGGGCGGCAAGGTGGCGCTGGCCGACGGGTGGCGGCACGGCGTCGCCGTCGACCGCGGCGCCCGCTGGACTCCGGCCGAACTCGGCCCCGTCGTGGCCGATCTGATCGCCAAGGCGCCGCCGCCGGAGCCGGTGTACGGGGCCTGATCGGCTCAGCCTCTCCGGGGCGCAGTCGAAGCGTGGGTCTACTATGTGCACCCATCCGCTGGAAGTCCCGGGTGAGAGTGGCGACCGGGCAGAGAACTGCGCTTCGACTGATGAGGGAAGGTTCGGCGCATGACCGTAGGTCGCACTGGTTCCGTCGCGGTAGGTTCCGCCGCCGTAGGTTCGGCAGCGGTCAGCTCGGCGTGCCTGCTACCGCTGTTGTCGACGCCCTACGGCACGGCCGCGGCATCGCGATCTACACCGCGTTGGTCGCGGTGCCCCGCCGCCGCAGGGCAGACCCAGCGCCCGCTGCGCCGGTCGCCTCAGGTGCTGCCCGGCAATGCGATCTAGGCGTGGCCCGTATGGGAGATCGCGAGTCTGCTGTTCGCGCTCGGCGCGGCGCAGTCCCGCCGTGACGTCGTACTCGCGTCTCCGCCGGCCTCGGTGGTCGAGCGGGCCGACCGGGTGGCGCGGTGGACGCGCAATCCGGTGGGCGCAGTCGTGGTCGACGCCCGATGGATAGCTCCGTCGGAGGGCATTAGTCCACGCGGATGGGTACAGGCCATCGCCAGGGTCTATCCGGAGGTGGCTTCCGCGCCGACTCGAAATTGAGCGCAGTCGCGCGCAGGCGATCGGTCAGATGCAATAGTGCGCGACCGGTCGGCTATTCGAACGAACCGGCCCGGATGGGAATCCGGTTCGGCCCGAACGAGGAACGTCGTGCGGCATCGAAAACCGTTATCCGTACCGCTGATCCGGACGACATCGCATACCGGACCGCGGTCGTGCCCTTTTTTCATCGGGCACGACCCCAGCGCCCGTTGTGTGCTGCAAGCACGCTTGCACGTGCATAACACAACACAGTGCGACCCGACGGGCCGCACTGTGTTGCCGTGCAAGTGAACCTATTCGGTGCCGTCCGGAGGAATTTCGGGCAAGCCTTCGCTGGCCCGCAACTTCTCCGCCATGGACGTGAGCAGGTTCTGTGATTCTTCGGACAAGTCGAACGCTCTACTCGACAGCCGTCGCAGTCCGTAGCCCTGCAGCTGGGACAGCAACTCCAGATCGTGATCGATCTTGGCGGCATAGATGTCGTTGAAGAAGTAGTCCGGCTTGACCTTGAAGAACTTCGCCAGGGCGGCCACCGTCTCATCGGATGGGTTCGTCCGTTGTCCCGACCGCAACTGCGACAGGTACGGTTTCGAGATCGGATGTCCGGAGGCCGTCAGCGCTGCCGCAACCTCCGCGTTGGTGTGCGGCTTACGCCCCGGGGGATGCACGGTTTCGAACAGCTTGTTCAGCCGCGCCGCGAAATCAGCCATTGTGAGCCGCCCAATTCCCTTCGCTGTACTAACAGTCGTTATCTCGGATACGTATCATTGATATTAGCGGCTCAGTAACTGAAAACCTACGCCTGATTCCGGATTTCCTTGAAGCTTCTAGGTCGGAACGCGGCGAAGGCACTGGGAAGGTCGCGTTTGCGGGTCACCCCAACGGCTATCGAGAACCCGGGGTACGGCCAGGTTCTGGCCCGTCGTCGCGGTCCCGCGGCGGGCAGTCTTGATAGCCGCAAGATAGCTGACGTCTCATCGACCAGGGCGTATGGGGATTTTTGTGGCGTACGACACGTTTCGCCCCCTAGGGGATGAACGTTCAACCAATCGGCTGAAAATAGTTGAAACTACAAACGTTCGATGATCGTGCCTGTCGCGAGTGCGCCACCGGCGCACATGAGAACCATGGCTGTGCTGCGGTCGCTGCGCTCCAGCTCGTGCAAAGCCGTTGTGAGAAGACGCGATCCGGTGGAGCCGACGGGATGTCCGAGCGCGATGGCGCCGCCGTTGACATTTACCCGGTCCATGTCCGGTTGGTGGACCGACGCCCACGAAAGTGCGACTGACGCGAACGCCTCGTTGATCTCGAAGAGATCGATGTCGCCGATATTCATGCCGGACCGTTCCAGTAACCGGGTGCACGCCTGCACCGGGCCGTCGAGATGGAATTCGGGCTCGGCCCCGACCACCGCCTGGGTGACGATCCGCGCCCGCGGCCGCAATCCGGCTCGGCGCGCGGCCTTCTCATCCATCAGCAATATCGCGGCGGCGCCGTCGGAGATCTGTGAGGACGATCCAGCGGTGTGCACGCCACCCTCCAGTACGGGCTTCAGCTTCGCCAGCCCCTCCACGCTGGTCTCGCGCAGGCCCTGATCCCGTCGCACGTCGAGCTTTTCGCCGGTCGGGTTGCCTTCCTTGTCCACCGCGGGAGCGGTGACGGTTAGCACCTCGCGGTCGAACCGCCCTTCGGCCCATGCCTGCGCGGCCAGGCGCTGTGAGCGTGCGCCGAACTGGTCCACGTCGGCGCGAGTGATGCCGCGCCGCTTGGCGATTCGCTCCGCGGCCTCGAACTGATTGGGCAGGTCGATGTTCCACGACGCGGGCCTGCGCAGTCCGGCGTGCTCGCCGACATTGGCGCCCAACGGAACCCGGCTCATCGCCTCCACGCCGCAGGCCATGCCGACCTCGATCGCGTCGGCGGCGATCAACCCGGCGATCAGGTGGTTGGCCTGTTGAGCCGACCCGCACTGCGTGTCGATGGTGGTGGCGCCGACCTGCCACGGCAGGCCCGCGTGCAGCCAGGCGACCCTGGTGACGTTGTTGGACTGCTCGCCCGCCTGAGTGACGCATCCGCCGATGACCTGCTCGACCTGCGCGGGGTCCAGGTGTGCGCGCTCGAGCAGCCCGCGTTGGGCCAGGCCGAGCAGTTCGGCCGCGTGCAGGCCCGACAGCCAGCCGCCGCGCTTTCCGATCGGGGTGCGTGCGGCCTCGACGATCACGGGTGTGCCCATGTGCAACCTTTCCTTATGGGACAGAAAACTGGAACGCGTTCATAGCACTTGCCAGGGTCGGATCTGTCCGGTTTCTTTCCTAGTTCTCGCCCCTGTGCTTCAATGATTATAGAACGTGTTTCAGTTTGTCGAAGGAGACATCTGGTGGTAGACACTCGGAATACCCGGCCGCTTCTCCCGGACGGGTTCGACGTCACGGACCCGGACATCTATGCCGAGCGTGTTCCGGTCGAGGAGTTCGCCGAACTGCGCCGGACTGCGCCGATCTGGTGGAATCCGCAGTCGCCCGACGTCAGCGGGTTCCGCGACGACGGATTCTGGGTGGTCAGCAAGCACGCCGATGTCAAGGAGGTCTCGCGGCGCAGCGATGTGTTCTCCAGCCACGAGAACACCGCCATCCCGCGGTTCAACGACGACATCTCCCGCGAGCAGATCGAGCTACAGCGCATCGTCCTGCTGAACATGGACGCGCCCGAGCACACCAAACTGCGCAAGATCATCTCGCGCGGGTTCACGCCGCGCGCCATCAACGGTCTGCGCGCCGAGCTGTCGGCCCGCGCCGAGGCGATCGTGAAGGCGGCAGCCGAAGCCGGTTCCGGGGATTTCGTCACCCAGGTCGCGTGCGAACTGCCGCTGCAGGCCATCGCCGAGCTGATCGGCGTCCCGCAGGAAGACCGGATGAAGATGTTCACCTGGTCCAATGACATGACCGGCTACGACGACCCGGAGAGCACCGCCGACCCGGTCGCGGCCTCCGCCGAGATCCTCGGTTACGCCTACCAGATGGCGGCCTCGCGCAAGCAGTGCCCGGCCGACGACATCGTGACCACGCTGATCCAGGCCGACATCGATGGTGACAAGCTCACCGAGGAGGAGTTCGGCTTCTTCGTGATCATGCTCGCCGTGGCGGGCAACGAGACCACCCGCAATGCCATCTCGCACGGCATGATGGCGTTCCTGGAGCACCCGGACCAGTGGGAGCTGTTCAAGAAGGAGCGGCCCGCCACGGCCGCCGACGAGATCATCCGCTGGGCCACCCCGGTCACCTCGTTCCAGCGGACCGCGCTGGAGGACACCGAACTGGGCGGCGTGCGGATCAAGAAGGGGCAGCGCGTGGTGATGCTGTACCGCTCGGCCAACTTCGACGAGGACGTCTTCGATCAGCCGGAGAAGTTCGACATCATGCGCAAGGACAACCCGCACCTGGCCTTCGGCGGCACCGGCGCGCACTTCTGCATCGGGGCGAACCTGGCCCGGCTGGAGATCGACCTGATCTTCAACGCCATCGCCGATCACCTGCCCGATATCACCAAGGTCGCAGGCGCGAAGCGGCTGCGCTCGGGCTGGCTCAATGGGATCAAGGAGTTCCCGGTCGACTACAAGACCTGCCCGATCGCGCACTGAGATCCGAAAAAGGGGCCCGCACACCACATGGTGCGAGGCCCCTTTTCTCGTTCGAAGTGCGTTCAGTCGACCGGTCGCGCGGTCGCCATGGCGCGGTCGACCTCCCAGAACGCGCGCAGGGCGGCGATCTTGCCGTCGTCGTCCACCCGGTAGGTGAACACGCCGTCGGCGTCGATCCGGTGACCGCCGATCGTGCTGCGGATGGTGCCGGTGAAGGCGACTTCCTTGCCGCAGGCGAACGAGTCGCCGAACCGGAACTCGATCAGATCGGTCTTGGCGATCGCCTTGTCCCAGAACGCGGCGATGGCCTCTTTGCCGTGGTGTCCCTTGCCTTCCGGGTCGAACCCGGACGGGCCGATCGGGTCTTCCACGATGCCGTCCTCGGCGAACAGCGCCACCCATGCCTGCTTGTCCCGCGCTCGAACCGCGGCCTGCGAGGCGAGGCCCGCCGCCCTGGCCGGGTGCTCTTCGGTCATGGCATGTCCTTTCGCTGCGCGGCCACGATCGGCTCGGCGATGTTCTGCTGCGCGAACTTGCGCAGCGAGTCCTGTTTGGCGGCGAGCTCCCCGTCGAAGCCGATGCCGTCGGCCAGCCACGGCACCACGATCGCGTCGGTGACGCCCGCGTCGGCGAGATCCTGGTACCCGGACCGGCCGAAGCGGTCGATGCACACCGCCTGGATCTCGAACGGTTCGCCGGCCATGCCGTATTCGGCGCGCAGCGCGTCGAGTCTTGCGATCGTGCGCCGCAGCTCGTCGTAGGTCATCATGGCCGAGGTCCAGCCGTCGCCCACCCGTGCGGCGCGCCGCAACGCGGCGTCGGTGTGCCCGCCGATGTAGAACGGCACCGGCTCGCTCGGCGCCGGGCTCATCTGCAACGGATCGAAGTCGAAGAACTCGCCGTGATACTCGACCATCCCTCCGCCCAGGACCAGCTTGATGACCTCGATCATCTCGTCCACCCGAGCGCCGCGCCGGGCGAACGGCACTCCACACCACTCGAATTCCTCCGGCGCCCAGCCGATCCCGACGCCGAAGCCGAAGCGGTTGCCGGACAGGTTGGCCACCGAGCCGACCTGCCGGGCCAGCAGCAGCGGGTTGCGCGAACCCAGCTTCAGCACGTTCGTGTAGAAGCGGATGCGGCTGGTGACCGCCGCCATGGCCGTCGCGCCGATGAGCGGGTCGACCCAGGGAGTGTCCGGTCCCCAGAACCTGCTGCCGTCGCGCGTGTACGGGTATTTCGCCGCCGCCGATTTCATGAAGAACAGCGAGTCCGGCAGCGCGATCGACGAAAAGCCGCATTCCTCGGCTGTTTTCGCGAGCTCGGTCAGCTGGTCCAGTGGACTCAGCGCGATGCCGAGGGTGAACTTCATGGCACTCATGGCCGCTCCGATCCGACCACCCACATCGAGAAGTACTGCGACCCGCCGCCGTACGCATGACCGAGCGCCTTGCGTGCCCCTTCGACCTGATAGTCCCCGGCCCGTCCCATGACCTGCTTGGCCGCCTCGGCGAACCGGATGAGCCCCGACGCGCCGATCGGATTGGAGGACAGCACGCCGCCGGACGGGTTGACCGGCAGGGTGCCGCCGATCTCGGTCTCGCCTTTGTCGGTGAGCTTCCAGCCGTCGCCAGGGGGCACGAAGCCGAGGTTTTCCAGCCACATCGGCTCGAACCAGGAGAACGGCACGTAGATCTCGGCCGCGTCGATCTCCTCGAGCGGGTTGGTGATGCCCGCCGCCTCCCACAGTGCAGCGGCCGCGTCCCGCCCGGCCTGGGGATTGACCTGATCGCGTCCGGCGTAGGTGGTCGGCTCGGTGCGCATCGCGGTGGCGTGCACCCAGGCGACTGTCCTGCCGGTGGCCTCGACGGCGGCGGCCGCGTCGGCGTCGCCGAGCACGATCGCGCACGCGCCGTCGGAGGAGGGGCAGGTCTCGTCGAAGCGGATCGGGTCCCAGAGCATCTGCGAGGCGAGCACCGATTCCAGCGTGATGTCGGGCTGCTTCAGGTGGGCGAGCGGGTTCTTGGCGCCGTTGCGGCGATCCTTCACCGCGACCATCGCACCGATGTGGCCCGGCGCGTTGGAGCGCCGGATGTAGGAGCGCACGTGCGGTGCGAAGTAGCCGCCCGCGCCCGCGCCGACCGGCATGGTGAACGGCACTGGAATCGACAATGCCCACATAGCGTTCGATTCCGACTGCTTCTCCCATGCCACCGCGAGGACGCGCTTGTGCACGCCTGCCTGCACCAGGTTGGCGGCGACGATGCCGGTGGAGCCGCCGACCGACCCGGCGGTGTGCACGCGCAGCAGCGGCTTCCCGGTGGCGCCCAAGGCGTCCGCCATAGACAGCTCGGGCATCATGACGCCCTCGAAATAGTCGGGCGCTTTGCCGACCACGACCGCGTCGATGTCGGCGATGGTCAGCCCGGCATCGGCGAGGGCACGATCGATGGCCTCGCGGCACATGCCCGCCATCGACACGTCGGTTCGTTTCGTCACGTGATGGGTTTGTCCGGTGCCGAGTACCGCGGCGGGAAGTGGCCCACGCGTCGTAGTCATTGGGTCTCCGATTCCAAGACAGTCACAAGGTTCTGCTGCAGGGCGGGGCCGCTGGTGGCGTGGGCAAGGGCGCGATTCGCCGAGCCCGCCATGATCGCCTCGGCCGCGAAGCCGATGCGTTCCAGGCCCGCCGCGAACATGGGGTTGGCCGCGAGCGCGCCGCCGGACGGGTTGATCGTGGTGCCGTCGCGCAGGCCGATGGCCTCGGTGAGGATCAACTGCTGATGACTGAACGGCGCGTGCAGTTCGGCGATGTCGAAACCACTGGTGTCGCCGCCGGTGACGGCCTGGGCTGCGGCCGACGTGGAGGGGGAGACGGTGAGGTCACGGGCGCCGAGGACCGGGGTGTCCACCCGGTGCGCCATGCCGGTGATCCAGGCGGGACGCTCACACAGTTCGCGGGCGCGATCACCGACCGCCAGCACCACCGCCGCCGCGCCGTCGGTGATCGGCGCGACATCGTGCGCGCGCAGCGGGTCGGCGACATACGGGTTGTCCAGCAGGCTGTCGACATCACCGGACTCGCCCGCGGCCACGGCCGCCATGTCGCGCTCGGTCCACCGGCCGGCATCGAGCCCGGCCCGCGCCTGCAATCCGGCGATGGACAGCGCGTCGGGCCACAGCGGCGCGACCAGGTAGGGGTCCAGCTGCATGGTGAGGATTTGGCGCAGCGTCCCTGCGGAGGACTTGCCGAAGCCGTACACCAGCGCGGTCTTCGCCTGCCCCGAGCGCAGTTTCACCCACGCCTCGTACAGCGCCCACGCGGCGTCCATCTCCACGTGCGATTCGTTGATCGGTGGCACGGCGCCGATCGCGTCGACCGCCGAGATGAACGAAAAGGCGCGTCCGGCAAGAAAATCGGAGGATCCCGAGCACCAGAAGTCGATATCGGACTTGGTGATGCCGAGCCGGTCGTAGAGCTGCTGGAAGCAGGGCACCAGCATCTCGACGCCATTGGTGGTGCCGAAGGTCTCCGGCACGTGCGGTGCGTGGGCGAAACCCACGACCGCGATGTCGGTGGCGTTGTCAGTCAACGTGCGCCTCTCAGAGGTGGTGGGAGTAGGTCTCGTAGTCGGCGTCCGGCTCGCCGGTGGGACGGAAGTGGTCCACGTTCTCCAGGCCGTAGCCCCACTCCTCGCGCGGCTTCCACACCGCCTCCACCCGCATGCCCATGCGCACCTCGCCGGCGTCGCAGCCGAGTACCAGATGCAGCACCGGGATGTCCGCGCCGTCCAGCAGCACATACGCCGCGACGTACGGCGGCTTGATCCGCTGACCGAGGAACGGCACGTTGACGATGCAGAAGGTGGTCACCGTCCCGCGGTCGGGCAGCTCGATGAAGTCGTTGGTCGGCCTGCCGTCGGTCGGGTTCGCGCCGCGCGGCGGGAAGTACACCTTGCCCGCGGTGTCGGTGCGCGCGCCGATCAGCTTGCCCTCGGCGAGTCCGCGCAGGTAGACGGTCTCCTGCGGGGAGGCGGTGTGCTTGTAGGACAGGTCGACCGGGGTGGTGATCATGGTGACCGGCTCGGCCGCGGGGCCGGATTCGGCGGCCGCCCCGGAGGTCTCGCCGGGCTCGAAGCACACGATGTCACGAATGCTGCCCTCGGTGTGGGCCGCCCAGTGAGCGGTCACCCGGAGGCCGGTGTGGATGTCCTCCGGCGCGGCGACGTCGACCGCGTGCAGCAACGCGGTGTCGGCGCCGTCGAGCCGGATCAACGCCCAGGCGAACGGGCGGTCGAACGGCTGACCGGGCAGCGGGTCGCGCACCCAGGTCCACGATTCGACGGTGCCGGTTTCGGCGACGTCGACGAATTCGGTCAGCGGTTCGGCGGTAATCGGGTCGTATTCCGGCGGCGGCACGATCACCCGGCCGTCCGAGCCGCGCACGCCGACGATCTTGCGGTCGCGCAGGTGGGTCAAGAACGTCCCGATGGTGGTTCCGACGGAGCGGGTGTAGTCGAAACGCACCCGCAGGGGCGCGCTGAGTACCTCGGGCATGGTGTCCAATCCCGTGCCGCTCCCACCCGCGATTGCCGTGGATGCAGTATTCCCCTGAGTCACGATATCGAGTAGAACAGGTTCTAACTCTGCTGGCAAGCGGCGGTGTGCGTGATGGTCGAGGACGCCGCCGATGGAAACGCGGTCGATCGGAAAGGGGTCCGGCGTGAAGTTCGGATTGCAACTCGGGTACTGGATGGCTCAGCCCCCCGCGAACGCGGGGGAACTGGTGGTGGCGGCCGAGGAAGCCGGGTTCGACGCCGTGTTCGCCGCCGAGTCCTGGGGGTCGGACGCCTTCGGTCCGCTCACCTGGTGGGGTTCCTCGACGCGGCGGGTGCGCCTCGGGACCTCGGTGGTGCAGATGTCCGCGCGCACTCCCGCGGCCACCGCCATGCATGCCCTCACCCTCGATCATCTCAGCGGCGGCCGCGCGATTCTCGGCCTCGGCGTCTCCGGGCCGCAGGTGGTGGAGGGCTGGTACGGGCAGCCGTTCGCTAAGCCGCTGCAGCGCACCAGGGAGTACGTCGGCATCGTGCGCCAGGTGCTGGCTCGCGAGGCGCCGGTCACCAGCGACGGCCCGCACTATCCACTGCCCTACGCCGGGCCGGGTTCGCTCGGACTCGGCAAGCCGCTCAAGCCGATCGTGCATCCGCTACGTGCGGATTTGCCGATCTGGCTGGGTGCGGAGGGGCCGAAGAACGTCGCACTCACCGCCGAGATCGCCGATGGCTGGCTGGCCATCTACTACGCGCCCCGTCTGGCCGGGATGTACCACGACTGGCTCGACGAGGGCTTCGCCCGGGCGGGTGCGCGGCGCACCAGAGACGACTTCGAGATCGCCGCGAGTTGCCAGGTGGTGATCACCGACGACCCGGCGAGCGAGCTGGAGCGGATGCGCTGGATCATGGCGCTCTACATCGGCGGCATGGGCGCGCCGGAGCTGAACTTCCACGCCCAGGTGTACCGGCGGATGGGCTATGACCGCGAGGTCGACGAGATCGGGCAGCTGTTCCAGGCGGGCAGGAAGGCCGAGGCCGCGGCGGCGGTGCCGGACGAGCTGATTCTGGACACCGCGATCATCGGCGACGAGCAGCACGTCCGGGAACAGCTGAAGGTGTGGGAAGCCGCCGGCGTCACCATGATGCTGGTGTCGGTTCCCGATATCGCGCAATTGCGTCGGTTGGCACCCCTTGTCGAACAGTAGAACACGTTCTAAATTCAATGGGGTGACTGCCTCACCAGCCCCGTCGAAAATTCTCGGTCTGTGGAACATCGCCGAAGCCGAACCCGATCGGATCGCTATGGTCGACCCGTCGGGCCGGGAGGTGACGTATCGCGAATTGGCAACGCTCGCCGATCGTTACGCCACCGGCCTGCGTGGGCTCGGCCTCGATACCGGCGACGTGCTGGTGAGCATGGTGCACAACTGTGTGGAGGCGATCGCCGCCTACTTCGCGGCCTATCAGTCCGGGTTGTACATCGTCGCGGTGAACTGGCATCTCACCGGCCCGGAAGTGGCCTACATCCTGGGCGACAGCGAGGCGAAGGCGTTCATCGCCAGCGATCGTTTCGCCGCCGCCGCGCAGGCCGCGGCCGACGAGGCGGGATTGCCCGCGGCGGCGCGGTTCGCGGTGGGCGAGGTCGAGGGTTTCAAGTCGGTGGCCTGGCTCGGCGCCGCGGACACCGGGCGTCCGTCCGATCGCAGCACCGGCGCGCCGATGCTCTACACGTCGGGAACCACCGGACGGCCCAAGGGAGTTCGGCGCCCGCTCACCGGCGCCGACCCGGATGTCGTTCCGCCGCACACCACCGCGTTCTTCGGACTCTTCGGCCTCGCTCCCTATGACGATCATGTGCACATCTGCGGTTCGCCGCTGTATCACACGGCGGTGCTGAACTTCGCCACCATCTCGATTCAGCTGGGCCACAAGCTCGTTCTGATGGACCGCTGGGACGCGGAGGAGATGCTGCGGCTGATCGACAAGTACCGCGTGACGCACAGTCACATGGTGCCCACGCAGTTCCATCGCCTGCTCGCGCTGCCGGAGGAAGTGCGCGCCAAGTACGACGTCTCCTCGCTGCGCAGCATGGTGCACGGCGCCGCGCCGTGCCCGCAGGAGACCAAGCGGCAGATGCTCGAGTGGTGGGGGCCGACCGTCACCGAGTACTACGCGGCCACCGAGGGCGGCGGGACGGTGATCAACGGCTCCGACTGGTTGCGCAAGCCGGGTTCGGTGGGCAAGGCGTGGCCGTGGTCGGTGATCAAGGTGCTCAGCGAAGAGGACGGCTCCGAGGTCCCGGTCGGCGAACCCGGCCTGGTCTACATGCGCATGGGCGCTTCGAGTTTCGAGTACCACCACGACAAGGCCAAGACCGAGGACTCGCGCGTCGGCGACCTGTTCACCGTCGGCGACATCGGGCACCTCGACGAGGACGGCTACCTCTACCTGCACGACCGGCGCTCGGACCTGATTCTGTCCGGTGGTGTAAACATCTATCCCGCCGAGATCGAGAACGTCCTGATCACCCACCCGAAGGTCGCCGACGTCGCGGTTTTCGGCATCCCGCATCCGGATTGGGGTCAGGAGGTAAAGGCGGTCGTGCAGCCCGCCGACGGGGCCGAAGGCGACGACGAGCTCACCGCCGAACTGCTCGCCTTCGCCGCAACGCAATTGGCGAAGTACAAGATGCCCAAGTCGATCGACTACCTGCCCGAACTACCGCGCGACCCGAACGGCAAGCTCTACAAGCGCAAGCTTCGCGACCGGTACATCCCGGCAACGTAGTCGAGCCGAAGGCGCATGGAGTGTAGCCATGGGGCCGTGCGGTCTCGGCGGCGCAGGCGATCACGTCGCGGTTGCGGACTACGGCGCAGTCAGGTGGTGAAATGGCGGCTCGGGCCTGGTATCCGGGCCGCCATTTCTGTCCTCGTGGTCAGCTGACTGGCTCGTGCAGTTCTGGCGCCAGGCCAAAGAGTGGGAAGAGCTTCTCCGTGTCGAGGAAGAAGTTCAGACCGGCGATGGTGTCGCCATCGAGTTCCAGCACCGTGATCGACCACGGCACCCACACACCCGGCTCGTCGCCCGGCTTGTAGTGGCCGAAGGCGGGCAGGCCGTTGGCGCCTTCCAGTCGGACCAGGCGCGAGTCGCGGCAGGCGCTTCCGGTGCTGAGCATGAACGCGGCCACGTTCTCCGGGCCGGAGATCCACAGCTCGATCGGCGGCATGGACAGTGCCACATCTGCTTTCAGCAGGGACGTGAGCGTGTCCATGTCGTAGGCCTCGAACGCCTTGACGAAGTTGTCCACCAGTCTGCGCTGGTCCTCGTCGGTTTCGTCATAAGTATCGGTGGTGGTGGGCTGGACCTTGGACATGGTGGCCCGCGCGCGCTGCAGGGCGCTGTTCACCGACGCGGGCGACATGGTGAGCGCCTCGGCGGTCTCGCTGGCGGAGAACCGCAGGACCTCGCGCATGATCAGGATGGCGCGCTGGGTGGCGGGCAGGTGCTGGCAGGCGGCGACGAAGGCCAGGCGCAGGGTGTCCTTGGCGCTGGCGTGCTCGGCCGGATCGGCGCCGAACGCGAGCCCGTTCGGGATGGGTTCGATCCAGACGTAGTCCGGCTGCGGCGCCGGTAGCGGCGAATCCGGCCGCGACGGACCGGACAGATCCATCGGCCGCGCTCTGCGCTGCGGGCCGTCGAGCATGTCCAGGCAGACGTTCGTGGTGATCTTGTACAGCCAGGATCGGAGGCTGGCCCTGCCCTCGAACGAGGCATAGGACTTCCACGCGCGGGTGAAGGTCTCCTGTACCGCGTCCTCCGCTTCGAAGGACGAGCCGAGCATGCGGTAGGCATACGCGCACAGTTCTCTGCGATGGGTCTCGAACGAGGCGAGCACATCGGGAGCGAGGCCCGCGGCGGAGCCGGGCGAGTCGTTCATGGGTGCCACCCTGCCACAGGCCACCGACACACAACAGGCCTCGAAGCTCGAGACCCGCTCGGATCAAGATCATTAAACCTGTTCGGTGTGTGGGACGGGTCACCTGGCGGTGCGATGAGTTTTTCTGTGGTGGCCCGTCATATCCAGTGACACGAACGGATGCTCGAAAGGACGAGGCCATGAGCAGCAAGATGATCTTCATCAATCTCCCCGTCGACGACCTGAACCGGTCGAAGACCTTCTACGAGGCGCTGGGCTGGAAGGTCAACCAGGAGTTCACCGACGACAACGCCGCGTGCATCGTGGTCGACGACAACATCTGCCTGATGCTGCTCACCAAGGATTTCTTCACCACCTTCAGCAAGCGGCCGCTGGCCGACACGAAGGCGGCGATCAATGCCGCGTATGCGCTGTCGATGGGCAGCGCCGCGGAGGTCGACAGCCTCACCGCAGCCGCGCTCGCCGCGGGCGCGACCGAAGAGGTGAACGAGGACAAGCGCGCGCAGGAGGCGCAGGTCGGCATGCACGGCCGCACGTTCATCGACCCCGACGGCCACCAGTGGGAGCCGTTCTGGATGGACTACCCGGGCAGCAACTGAGCCCGGCGTAGTCGGCCCCGGTGTGCACCGGTCAGTGCGCACACCGGGGGCGTTGTGCTTTCTGCCGCCGGGATCTTTCAGTTGCCGGTGAAAGTGGGCTTACGCTTTTCCGCGAACGCTTTGGGGCCTTCCTTGGCATCGGCCGAGCGGAACACCGCCATACCGAGCTTGGCGTCGATCTGGAACGCGTCCTCTTCCGGCATGGCCTCGGTCTCCCGGATGGTGCGCAGGATCGCCTGCACCGCGAGAGGGCCGTTGGCGGCGATCTGCCCGGCGAGTTCGAGCGCCTTGTCCAGCGCCGTTCCGTCCGGCACCACGTGCCCGATCAGGCCGATCTCCTTGGCTTCCGCCGCCGTGATGTGCCGACCGGTGAGCAGGATGTCCGCCGCGACCGTGTAAGGGATCTGGCGGACCAGCCGCACGGCCGAGCCGCCCAGCGGGAACAGGCCCCAACGCGCTTCGGACACACCGAATTTCGCGCTCGCACCGGCTACGCGGATGTCGGTGCCCTGCAGGATCTCGGTGCCGCCCGCAATGGCCGGGCCCTCGACCGCCGCGATCAGTGGCTTGGTGAGCCTGCGGCCCTTCAGCAGTGCTTCGAGTTTGGCCGGATTCCAGCCGCCGCCCTCGATGGTGTCTCCGGGGTGCGCGGAGGTCATGCCTTTGAGATCGGCACCCGCGCAGAACGCGCCGCCCGCGCCGGTGAGGATCGCCACCCGGATATCCGGATCGTTGTCCACCTGGTCCCAGGCGTCACGCATGATCGCCATCATCTCCGCCGACAGCGCGTTGCGCGCCTCGGGTCGGTTCATGGTGACGATGAGGACATGGTCGCGCTTCTCGACGAGGCAGTGCGGCATTGCGGATTCTCCTGACTTCGAGCCTTGTCAGAAACAGTAACACGTTCTATTTTTATGACTGTGAGCTACAACATAGCGGACCTTGTCGAACACGCCATCGACCTGATGCCCGACCGCGTCGCGCTGGCCGGCGACGGCCGTGAGGTCACCTACGCCCAGTTGGAGGAGCGGGCCAACAAGCTTGCTCACTACCTGCAAGAACAGGGAGTCCAACCGGGCGACAAGGTGGGCATCTACTCACGCAACACGATCGAGGCCGTCGAGGCCATGGTCGCGATCTTCAAGGCGCGCGCCGTGATGATCAACGTGAACTACCGATATGTCGAGAACGAGTTGCAATACATCTTCGACAATTCGGACACGGTCGCGCTGATCCACGAGCGTCGCTACAGCGACAAGGTCGCCGCGGTTCGTGCGAACACCCCGAAGCTGCGCACGGTCATCGTCGTGGACGACGATACGACCGGGACGATTCCCACCGCAGCGGATTCGGTGGAATACGAGGCGGTGATCGCGCAGTCCTCGGGTGAGCGCGACTTCGGCGAACGCTCCCCGGACGACCTGTACATGCTCTACACCGGCGGTACCACCGGCATGCCCAAGGGCGTGATGTGGCGCCAGGAGGACGTGTGGCGGGTGCTCGGCGGGGGCGTCAACTTCATCACCGGCGAATACGTCCAGGACGAATGGGAATTGGCGAAAGTGGGCGCGGGCAGCCCGCCGATGGTGCGGTTCCCGATTCCGCCGATGATCCACGGCGGGGCGCAATGGGCCACCCTCCAAAGCCTCTTCGGTGGCGGCAAGACCGTGATGATCCCGGAGTTCTCCGGGCACGGCGTGTGGCGGGCCGTCGACCAGCACAAGATCAACCTCATCTTCATCACCGGCGATGCGATGGCGCGCCCGATGCTGGACGCCCTGGTCGACGGCAACCCGGAAACCGGTGAGCCCTACGACCTTTCGACCCTGTATGTGATGGCCAGCAGTGCGGCGCTGTTCTCGCCCGCGCTCAAGGACCAGTTCCTCGAGCTCTTGCCCAACCGGATGATCTCCGATTCGATCGGCTCTTCGGAAACCGGCTTCGGCGGCATCTCCATCGTGGCCAAGGGCGCGACGCACACCGGCGGCCCCCGGGTGAAGATCGACGCCTCCACCGAGGTGCTCGACGAAGACGGCAATCCGGTGCAGCCCGGCTCCGGGAAGGTCGGCATCCTGGCGCGGCGCGGGCACATCCCGCTGGGCTACTACAAGGACGAAGCGAAAACCGCGGCGACGTTCAAGGAGTTCAACGGGATTCGATACGCCATCCCCGGCGATTTCGCCAGGGTCGAGGAAGACGGCACGGTCACGATGCTCGGCCGCGGTTCGGTCAGCATCAACAGCGGCGGCGAGAAGATCTACCCCGAGGAGGTCGAGGGCGCGCTCAAGACGCACCCGGAGATCTTCGACGCGCTCGTGGTCGGCATCGAGGACGAACGCTGGGGCCAGCGGGTGGTCGCGGTCGTGCAATGCCGCGGCGAGAACCGGCCGACCCTGGAAGAACTGCGCCCGATGCTCACCCAGGAAATCGCCCCCTACAAACAGCCCCGCAGTCTCTGGTTCGTCGACGAGATCAAGCGCTCCCCGGCGGGCAAGCCCGACTACCGCTGGGCCAAGGAGCAAACCCAGGCCCGTCCCGCGGACGAGCACGCGGAGGCGGGCGGCAAGTAGGAACCCGCGACCTGGCGGACCGCGCTTTCGCGGCCCGCCAGGTTGACTTTCTGCTGCGCGGATCGAGTTCAGCGGTTGGCGAGTTCGGCCAGCCGGAATGCGAGGCGGTGGCGGAAGGCGGGGATGCGGGCGAGGGTGGCGAGGGTCAGGTTGCGCAGCGCGCGGGCAGGGCGGGCGTGCAAGGTGGCCATTGTGGTCATCCGGTCGGTGAACGAGACGACGCCGAGTGCGACGGGGCGGCGAGTGGTCTCGTAGTCGTCGAGCAGCGTGTCCGGCTCGGCCGCGAGTACCCGGGCCAGCAGCGGGCCGAGGGCGGCGGCGTCCTGGATACCGGTGTTCATTCCCTGGCCGCCCGCTGGGCTGTGCACGTGGGCGGCGTCGCCCGCGAGGAGGATGCGGCCACTGCGGTAGTGGTCGGCTACCCGGTGGTGCACGCGGAAACGCGAGCTCCACAGCACCTCCCGAACTTTCACCTCGCCGCCGGGGCCGCGAGTGTCCAAGATGGCCTGGATGTCCTCGGCGGTCGAGTGCTCAGGGGCCGTTTCCAGGGTGGCGACCACGCGGTAGCGGTTCGGTTCGTCGTGGTCCGGCAGCGGCGCAACCACGGTGACGCCCTCGGGTGAGAGGTGCAGGGCTACTTCGTCGCGTGCGATGGGCCAGTCCATCCGGACGTCGGCGAGCACGAAGGATTCCGGGTACGTGGCGCCGGTGAACCCGATGCCCGCCTGCTCGCGGACCACGCTGTGCATGCCGTCGGCCCCGATGACGTACTGCGCCCGGATGCTGCCGGGAACGCCTGCGGCGTCGGTGTATTCGACTGTCACACCATCGGTTTCGCTGATCACCTTGCCGACCTGGTACGGCCGCTGCACGTGGCCGCCCGCCTTGCGCAGCCGGTTCAGCAGAATCTCTTCGGTGGTGGCCTGCGGGGTCATCAGGGTATACGGGTAGCGCGTCGGAAGGCCGCCGAACAGGATCGCGGCGAGTGTCCGCTTGCCGTCGCGAACCGTGAAGCGCGGCACGACGATCCCCGTCGCGACGAGTTCGTCGGCGATGCCGAGCTGCTCGAGCACCTCCAGCGTCCTGGCATGCACAACGGCGGCGCGCGAGGTGTTCGCACCTTCGGTGAGCCGGTCCAGCAGCACGAAATCCACTCCGGCGTCGGCCAGCGTGATGGCGGCGGTCAGCCCGGCCGGTCCGGCGCCGACGATCACGACGGAAGTGGTGGCGGGCAGCGAGTTCGGGGTGGTGTTCATCGGAACTCCTCAGGTCAACGTTTGTAGGCCAACGCTTGTTGGCATAACCGTAGCCGCACGCGGTGGACGAAGTCAACAGTTGTTGGCCTACACTTGTTGGCATGACTGCCGAACCTGATCACGCTCCAGCCCGCCGGTCGGACGCAACCCGGGCAGCGATCCTTGCTGCCGCCCGTGCCCGCTTCGCGGCAGAGGGATTCCGCAAAGCGACCATCCGCGCCATCGCCGCCGACGCGGCCATCGACCCATCCATGGTCATGCGGTATTTCGGCAGCAAGGACGGCCTGTTCGCGGCAGCGGTCGACATCGACCTCGACCTGCCGGACCTCGGCTCCGCCGAACCAGACGCCCTGGGCGAACTACTGGTCCGCCGATTCTTCGCGGTCTGGGAGGAGGAGCCCAACAGTGAAGTGCTGCTGACCTTGCTGCGCTCGTCGATCACCGACGACGCGGTCGGCGAACGCATCCGCGCGGTCTTCGCCGAGCAGGTGCTGCCCGCCGTCCTGCGCTTCGGCGATCCCGCCGACGCCCCGCGCCGAGGCGGTCTGATCGTCACGCAGCTGCTCGGCCTCGCGCTGTGCCGCTACGTGCTGCGCCTGCCCCCGGTCGTCGCACTGACCCGCGAACAGATCGTCGCGGACGTCGCGCCCACCCTCCAGCGCTATTTGATGTCGGCTCCTATTGGATCAATTCAGTCGGCAGACGATTGGTAATCGAGGACAATCGCGAGTTGTTCCGCGATATCGGCTACCTCATCCACGGCACCGCTGGCCACCGACATCATCAAGTCGTAGGCGCGATCCTCGTCGAGCCGGTCCAGAGAGATCCCGTTGCGCCCGAGAAACACGACAGCGGCGGCTATCGCGAGGCGCTTGTTGCCGTCGACGAGCGGATGATTTCCCGCGATTGATTGGAGCAAGGCTGCTCCCTTGTCGAACAGCGTCGGGTAGGCATCTGTGCCGAAGACAGTCGTCTGTGGGCGTGCGGCCGCGGAAGCCAGCAAGCCGTGATCACGGACGAGATAATTCCCTACGGCATCACGCGCGATGACGTGCAGATCTGCAACGGTCAGGTAGTAGACCGGATCTGCCGTCACTCCGCCAGCCTGTCGAGCAATCCGCGATGGCGCTTGGCGAACTGTTCGGATAGCTTGCGAACTTGGCTGTCGGCGGTTTCGGCCATCGCCTCCGGGACGACCGCCGCCACTCGCCGACCGTGGCGTGTGAGGTGCACCACCGTACCCGCTTCAGCTGCGGCGATGACGTCGGCCAGCCGCTCTCGAGCTTCGCTGACCGGGAGTTCCCAGTTCTCTCCGATGGGTGATGCGGTCATAGCAAAACTGTACGTCTTCATCGAGGTTTCGTACAGAAATCGGCGAGCTCCGCGCACAGTCCGGCGAACTCGCCGGTCGGCCCGCCACGGTGGCGGGCCGACTGGGTGATGTCCGGTTCAGGCCGGGGTTCCGGCCAAGAGCGCGCCGAGGGTGCGCAGGTGGTCGGTGCGCGTGCCGAGGGCGAACTCGTTGTGTTTGGCGGCAGTGAAGTAGTTGTGCACGATGTGGTCGCGGTCGATGCCGACGCCACCGTGCACGTGGACGACGGTGTGCGCGACGCGGTGGCCCGCGTCGGCGGCCCAGAACTTGGCGGTGTGCACCGCCTCGGCCGCAGGCAGGTCCTCCGACAGCAGCCACGCGGCCTGGGTCGTCGTCAGGCGCAGGCCCTGGACGTCGATGTAGGCGTCGGCGAGCCGCTGGGCGACGGCTTGGAAGCTGCCGACCGCCTTGCCGAACTGCTCTCGCTCCCTGGCGTATTCGGCGACCAGTTCGAGTGCGCGTTCCAGCGTGCCCAGTTGCACGGCGCTCAGTCCGAGCCAGGCGCGGGTCAGCAGCCAGTCGAGGATCTCCGCGCCGCCCGCGACCGTGCCGACCAATTCACCTGGGGTATCGGTGAGTTCGACCGCGAACTCCGGGCTGCGATCGACGACCTGCTGCGCCGTCACCGTCGCGGCCGCAGGATCGACCAGGAAGACCGCGGTGGCGCCGGATATCGTGGCGGGCACCAGAATCCGCGCGGCGCGGCCGGCGTAGGGCACGGTGGTCTTGGCGCCGGTCAGCCGCCATCCTTCGCCGGTCTCGACCGCGGTGGTGGTCGGCGCGGTGGGTTCCCAGTTCCGTTCCTCGGCCAGAGCAACGGTGAGGATGATCCTGCCCGCGCCGGCCTGGGTGGCCAGATCCTGTTGTGCCGCATCGCCGAAGCGGGCCAGCGTGCCCGCGCCGAGCACGATCGACCACAAGTAGGGCACTGCCGCGACATGCTTGCCCAGCTCGCGCAGGATGGCGGTCTGCTCGAGCGGCCCCAGGTCGCTGCCGCCGACCGACTCGGGCAGCGCCGCCGCGAGCACGCCGGTCTCGGCGAGTGAACTCCACAGCGGCTGGTCGAATCGCTCGTCCGCGGTGTCGAGTTCGCGCAACCGGTCGGCGGTGACCAGCTTGCCGCACACCTCGCCGGTGAGCCGGGCGAGATCCAGTTGGGCTTCGGTGGGGGTGAAATCCATGGTGATCCAGTCGCTTTCGATCAGCGGGCAGCGGCAGGCTGCTTCAGGGCGGTCATGGCGATGATGTCGCGCTGCACCTCGTTGGTGCCGCCGCCGAAGGTCAGGATGAGCGCGGCGCGGTGCATCCGTTCCAGGCGTCCGCGCAGTTCGGCGCCGGGGGAGTCCTGGCGCAGGTAGGCCTGCGGACCGAGCACCTCCATGAGCAACCGGTAGGCCTCGGTGGCCAGCTCGGTGCCGTACACCTTGCAGGTCGAGGCGTCCCACGGCCGCGGAGCCGCGTCGCCGCCCGCGTCGGCCCGGCTGGCGATCTCCCAGTTCAGCAGCTTGAGGTAGTCGACCTTGGCGTGCACCTCGGCCAGGTTGCGCTGCACCCACTCCCGGTCGATCACCCGGGAGCCGTCGCCGGCCTTGGTGGTGCTCGCCCACTCCACGGTCTGGCGCAGAGCCAGCGCCAGCGGCCCAGCGGACGTGAGCGCCACGCGTTCGTGGTTGAGCTGGTTGGTGATCAGCGCCCAGCCGCCGTTCTCCTGACCGACCAGCGCGCTCGCGGGCACCCGGACGTCCTGGTAGTACGTCGCGCTGGTGTCCGGGCCCGCCATGGTGTGCACCGGAGTCCAGGAGAACCCCTCGGCGGTGGTCGGCACGATGAGCATGCTGATGCCCTTGTGTTTCTTGGCCACCGGGTCGGTGCGCACGGCCAGCCAGACGTAGTCGGCGTAGGCGATCAGGCTGGTCCACATCTTCTGGCCGTTGATCACGTAGTCGTCGCCGTCGCGCACCGCGGTGGTGCGCAGACTGGCCAGGTCGGTGCCCGCGCCCGGTTCGGAGTAGCCGATGGAGAAGTGCAGCTCGCCTGCCGCGATCTTGGGCAGGAAGAACTTCTTCTGCTCCTCGCTGCCGTAGTGCATGATCGTCGGCGCGACCGAGTTGATGGTCAGGAACGGCACCGGCGCGCCCGCGATCGCGGCCTCGTCGGTGAAGATCAGCTGGTCCATGGTCGGCCGGTCCTGGCCGCCGTACTCCTTGGGCCAGCCCAGCGCCAGCCACCCGTCGCGGCCCATCTGCTGGACGACCTCGCGATACACGTTGCCCTGCCCGTACTCACCGGTCTGCGCGCTGAGCGCCGCTCTGCGCTCGGGGGTGATGAGCCGCGCGAAGTAGTCGCGCAACTCTGCGCGCAGCTGCTCCTGTTGCGGCGTGTACGCAATGCGCATGGAGGTACCTCTTTGGGGGATGGTCGGCCGACGGAGCTTGCGGAGTCGGCGGGGTGGGTAGGACCGAGCCTTCGTTTGGATCGGGTTCTTCCGATCATTGCATATGGACTGAAACATGTTCCAGTATTGATGCTGGATCCCTCCGATGACGGCCCGGTGGAGCGGATCGGCTTGTTAGGCTTCGATCAGAGCGGTGGTAAAGGAGTTGCCATGAAGATCAGTGTCGATCTGGACCAATGCGAAGCGAACGGAATCTGTGTCGGAATCGCCCACGACGTGTTCGAACTCGATGACGAGGACGTGCTGCACATCGCCAACGCCGACGTACCCGCCGATCGGCTCGCCGACGTCGAGGACGCCGTCGCGCAGTGCCCCAAGGCGGCACTGCGGCTGCAGTGAACCACCCTTGCCGTAAATTGGAACACGTTCTAGAGTCGGCCGCGTGAGCAAAGATCTGAGCCTTGCGGGCCGAGTGGCGATCGTGACCGGCGGCGGCGCCGGACTTGGGCGGGCCGAGGCGCTCGCGCTGGCCGGGGCCGGCGCGTCGGTGGTGGTCAACGACCTCGCGGAGTCGGACGCGGTAGCGGACACGCTTGCCGAGATCCGCGGCCTCGGCGCCAAGGCGGAGTTCGTCGCGGGCAGCATCGCCGAGCGGGCGACCGCCGACGCGCTGATCCGTACCGCCGAGGAGTCGTTCGGATCGGTCGACATCGTCGTCAACAATGCGGGCATCACCCGCGACCGCATGCTGTTCAACATGTCCGACGAGGACTTCGACGCGGTCCTCGCGGTGCATCTGCGCGGCCATTTCCTGCTGTCCCGCAACGCCGCCGCCTACTGGCGCGCCAAATCCAAGCAGGCAGGCGCCCCGGTCTACGGCAGGCTGGTCAACACCTCCTCGGAGGCGGGCTTGCTCGGCCCGGAGGGGCAGGCCAACTACGGCGCCGCGAAGGCGGGCATCACCGCGCTGACCCTCTCGGCCGCGCGGGCGCTGTCGCGCTACGGCGTGCGGGCCAATGCGATCGCGCCGCGTGCCCGGACTGCGATGACCGAGGCGGTGTTCAGTCCCGCACCGGAGGGTGATGTCGATCCGCTGTCGCCCGATCATGTGGCCCGGCTGGTGGCCTACCTCGCCTCGCCCGCCGCGGATGCGGTCAATGGGCAGTTGTTCGTCGTGTACGGGGGGATGGTGGCGCTCATGGCGGCGCCCGTCGTCGAACGCCGGTTCGACGCGACCGACGGGCAGTGGTCGGCTCACGATCTGGCCGACACGCTGGGGGACTACTTCGCCGATCGCCCGTCCGGGCAGACCTTCTCGGCGTCTTCGCTGATCGAGCTGGGGTGACCGGAGGGGGCTTGCCGCGGGTGCGCTGGTTGGTCAGCTGACCAACTGTTGATCGGGGGATCGGCGCTTGGTAGACATAGGGACTGGGTATGTCACGCTTCACAGAGGTGGGATCATTCTCGATTGAAACCGGTGTCAAATTTAATATGCCGACTTTTCGAGAAAATGCACTTCAAAAGTGTGAAAAATACTTCCGGCAACACGGTGAACATGTTCTAATCGTTCCGGCGGTGCGGCCACGGTTGAGATTCGCGCCGTGCGCCGTGTACGTCGGTTGAGCAAGGAGGATCGCGGATGAACCAGGTCCTTGCCGTGCCGTTGCGGGCCGTGGGTGGATTCTTCGAACTCATCGCCGACGTCGCACGTTCCAGTGTGCGCCGGCCCTTTCAATGGCGGGAGTTCATCGACCAGTCCTGGTTCATCGCGCGAGTCTCGATCGTCCCGACATTGCTGGTGGCGATTCCGTTCACCGTTCTGGTGAGCTTCACGCTGAACATCCTGTTGCGCGAGATCGGCGCGGCCGATCTGAGCGGCGCGGGCGCGGCGTTCGGCTCCGTTACTCAGGTAGGGCCGATCGTCACCGTGCTCATCGTCGCGGGGGCCGGCGCCACCGCGATCTGCGCCGACCTGGGCGCACGCACCATTCGCGAGGAAATAGACGCGATGCGGGTGCTGGGCATCAATCCGGTGCACCGGCTGGTGGTGCCGCGCGTACTCGCATCGATGTTCGTGGCGCTGATGCTCAACAGCCTGGTGTGCACGATCGGCATCGTCGGCGGGTTTCTGTTCTCGGTATATCTGCAGGATGTCAACCCCGGCGCGTTCGTCAATGGGATCACGCTGCTCACCCATCTGCCCGAACTGATCATTTCCGAGGTGAAAGCAGGCTTGTTCGGGCTGATCGCCGGGCTGGTCGCCTGTTATCTGGGCCTGAATGTCAAAGGTGGACCCAAGAGTGTCGGTGATGCGGTGAATCAGACCGTAGTCTTCGCTTTCATGGCCCTGTTCGTCGTGAACGTGGTGGTCACCGCCGTCGGCATCAAGTTCACGGCGCGGTGACGCGATGGCCTTCGTTATCGAATCCCGCTTCCCCCGGACCGTTCGGCGCGTACGCCGGATCTCGGACTCGCTCGATTCGGTCGGCAAGCATGCCGTGTTCTACGCCCAGGCGCTCGGTTCCATGCCGCGGGCGCTGCTGCACTACCGCACCGAGACGATCCGGCTGATCGCCGAGATCAGCATGGGCACCGGGGCTTTGGCGGTCATCGGTGGCACGGTGGTGATCGTCGGATTCCTCACGCTGTTCGCGGGCGGCACCATCGCGGTGCAGGGCTACAGCTCACTGGGCAACATCGGCGTCGAGGCGCTCACCGGCTTCTTCGCGGCGTTCATCAACGTTCGCATCGCGGCGCCGGTCATCTCCGGCATCGGCCTGGCCGCCACCATCGGGGCCGGTTCCACCGCGCAGCTGGGCGCGATGCGGGTGGCCGAGGAGATCGACGCGCTGGAGTCGATGGCGATCCGGCCGGTGCCGTACCTGGTCGGCACGCGGGTGCTGGCCGGGATGATCGCGATCGTCCCGCTCTACGCGCTCGCGGTGATCGCCTCGTTCCTGGCCAGCCGGTTCGCCACGGTGGTGATCTACGGGCAGTCGGCGGGCGTCTACGACCATTACTTCTCGACCTTTCTCATCCCGGGCGACATCCTCTGGTCGTTCGCCCAGGCGATCTTCATGGCCTTGGCCGTCATGTTGATCCACACCTACTACGGCTACAACGCCGCGGGCGGACCGGTCGGCGTCGGTGTCGCGGTAGGCAACGCGGTGCGCGCCTCGCTGGTCGCGGTGGTCACGGTGACCCTGCTGATCTCGCTGGCCATCTACGGCACCTCCGGCAACTTCCATCTCTCCGGATAAGCGACATGGCGGAATCGAAGCAAACCGAAAGCCGCTTCCTGCGGGCGATGCGCGGCGGTCTCGGGCTGAAACTCGCCGGGGCCGCGATGGTGCTCGCGCTGGTCGCGATCGTGGCGGTCTCGTTGGTCATGTTCGTCGGCGGGTTCACCACCACCGCCACCGTGACGGTGGACGCGCCGCGTAGCGGCCTGGTCCTGGACCCGGACGCCAAGGTGAAGATCCGCGGTGTGGAGATCGGGCGCGTCGCGTCCGTCGACAACACTGCCGAGGGCGCCACGCTGAAACTGGCCCTCGATCCGGAATTGCTGAAGCTGGTGCCGTCCAACGCGGACGTCGACATCAGGTCCACCACCGTGTTCGGCGCGAAGTACGTCAATTTCGTTGTTCCCGAACAGCCTTCGACCACCCCGCTGCAGCCGGGCGCGACCGTGACGGCGCAGCAGGTGACCGTCGAGTTCAACACGCTGTTCCAGCATCTGTCCGACGTGCTCGCCAAGATCGAGCCGGAGAAGCTGAACGCGACGCTGTCCGCGCTGGGCACCGCGTTGCAGGGCCGGGGGGAGAAGCTCGGCGACCTGCTCGCGCAGAGCGACGCGTACCTGCGCGACATCAACCCGTACCTGCCCACGCTGCAACAGGACCTGGCGAAGACGAGTGACGTCACCAACCTGTACGCGGACACGGTGAACGACCTGCTGCGCACGGTGAACAACGCGACCGTCACCAGCAACACCCTGGTCGAGGAGCAGCACAGTCTGGACAACGTGCTGGTGAACCTCATCGGGCTGGCCGACACCACCGGTTCGGTCCTGCGCGACAACGAGAGCCAGCTCGTCACGGCGCTCGATCTGCTGCGCCCGACCACCGGATTGCTCGACGAGTACGCGCCCGCGCTCTACTGCCTGATCGGCGGCCTCGGCAAGGCGCTCCCGATGGGTGAGGCGGTCTTCGGCGGCCTACAAGAAGGCGTCGCGCTGAACACCGGCTTCATGTACGGCGTCAAGCCCTACACCTATCCGGAGGACCTGCCCAAGGTCAACGCGACCGGCGGCCCGCGCTGCGAAGGGCTGCTGGACCGGGTGCCGGGCAGCCACGCGAACTATGTCGTCACCGATACCTCGGAAGGCCTGGTGTACACACCGTCGACCACGCTGACGGTGAACCCGCCGAAGATCTTCCAGATCCTGTTCGCCGGAATGCCGGGGGTGCCGCGTCCGTGAAAAACACCGCGACGACCGTCAAATTGGCCATCTTCACCCTGGTGATGACGCTGGTCTTCGCCGGACTCGCGGTCGTGTTCAGCCAGATGCGCTTCGCGCGGGAGCACAGCTACCACGCCGTGTTCACCAGTTCCTCCGGCATGCTGCCCGGCGCGAAGGTGCGCATCGCCGGTGTGCCGGTCGGGTCGGTCACCTCGGTGCGGGTCGGCAAGGACTATCTGGCGCATGTCGAGTTCGACGTCGACCGCAAGTATCAACTGCTCACCAGCACACGCGCGGCGGTCAAGTACGAGAACCTGGTCGGCGACCGCTACCTCGAGCTGTCCGAGGGACCCGGCTCCAATCGGGTGCTGCAACCGGGCGGCACCCTCCCGAAGGAGCAGACCGCGCCCGCACTGGATCTGGACATGCTGCTCGGCGGGTTCCGGCCGCTGCTGCGCGGCTTGGATCCCGGGCAGGTGAACGACCTGACCAACGCGCTGCTGCAGATCTTCCAAGGCCAAGGCGGCACGCTGGTGGCGCTGCTCAACAGCGGCGGCTCGTTCGCGAAGACGCTGGCGGATCGGGACGCGCTGATCGGCAGCGTGATCGACAACCTGAACACCGTGCTGCGGACCATCGATGAGCGCGGCGACCAATTCGCCACGACCATCGCCGAATTGCAGCGTCTGATCAGCGGATTGGCCGCCGATCGGGATCAGATCGGCGACGCCATCCCGCGCATCGCGGGTGCCACCGGCGACCTCACCGACCTGCTCGCCCAGGCCCGCCCCGACCTGCAGGGCACGATCGAGCAGACCGGACGACTGGCCACCAACCTCGACGCCGGGTCCGACACCGTCCAGTGGGTGCTGGAGCGGCTGCCGTCGACCTATCGCCAGCTGATCCGGATCGGCTCGTACGGCTCGTTCCTCCAGCTCTATGTCTGCCAGACGAACTTCCTGGTGGACGGCCCGAACGGACAGACGATGAAGATCAACATGCCTGGGGCCCAGACGACCGGAAGGTGTGCGGACGAGCGATGAACGAGCAGCGAAATTCCGCCGTCACCATCGGCATCGTCGGCCTCGTGCTCGCGGTGGCGGTGGCGCTGTCGGCATTGCAATTCGACCGGCTTCCCTTCATCCGCTCCGGCGCCACGTTCACCGCCTACTTCGCCGACGCGGGCGGTTTGCTGCCCGGGGACCCCGTGCAGGTCGCGGGCGTGCGGTCCGGACGGGTCGAAGACGTCGCTCTGGACGGCGCGAAGGTGCTCGTCCGGTTCACATTGGCGGAGTCGATCGTGCTGGGGGAGAAGACTTCAGCGGCGATCAAGACCAACACGGTGCTCGGCCGCAAGTCGCTGGAGGTGACGCCGTCCGGCCCAGGCGCGCTGCGTGTCGACGACACGATTCCGCTGGATCGCACCACCTCGCCGTATTCGCTCAACGAGGCGCTGAGCGATCTGGCGGGCACGGTGCACGACCTGGACCTGGACCAGGTCGATCGGACCCTCGACGCGCTGTCGGAGACGTTCGCCGACACGCCCGCTCCGCTGCGCTCTGCGCTCGACGGTGTCACCGCGCTGTCACGCAGCATCAACGCACGCGATGCGGCCCTATCGGATTTGCTGAGGCGTGCGCAGAGCGTGACGAAGATCCTCGCCGACCGGGGAAACCAGATCAACGCGCTGATACTGGACGGCAACGAGTTGCTCGGCGAGCTGAACCGGCGGCGCACCGCGCTTGGTCAGCTGATCGTGTATGTCAACGGACTCGCCCAGCAGCTCTCCGGGCTGGTCGCCGACAACGAGGCACAGCTGAAACCCGCGTTGGACAAGCTGAATTCGGTGCTGGCGCTGTTGCAGCGCAACAAGCAGAACATCGCCGACGCGCTGGATGGGCTCGGCCCCTTCGCCGCCGCGCTCGGCGAGCAGGTGGGCAGCGGCCCGTACTTCCAGGCGTACGTGGTCAACGCCGCGAGCAAGACGCTGCAGCCGCTGGTGGACGCGCTGGTGTGGCCGCAGCACTTGCCGAACGATCTACAGAGCTATCTCACGCCGTTCCCGTCGATCGAACCCGCGATACAGGAGCCGCCGCGATGAGTGGGCATTACCCGTCCATCCGCTACCCGTCTCGAGCCGTCGATAGATCGGCCGGGGAGTCGTGTCCGGGGGAATCTGCATGCTGAACGTCGTACGGAAACTGCCCCGCTGGGCGCTGGTGGTGGCCGGTGTGCTGGCTGCCGTACTGGTCGTCGCCGTGGCGTGGAACGGCATAGCCCGCATCGGAACGACCAAGGTCACGGCGTACTTCCCGTCCACGTCCGGTTTGTACGCGGGCGACGACGTGCGGGTGCTCGGCGTGAAAGTGGGCCGGATCGACGCGATCGAGCCGGGCGCCGACCGGGTGAAGGTGACGATGACGCTCGACCGCGGTGTCGACGTCCCCGCCGACCCTCGGGCGGTGATCATCTCGCCTTCCCTGGTCTCCGCGCGGTTCATTCAGCTCGCGCCCGCCTACACCGGCGGCCCGAAGCTGTCCGACGGCGGCGTGATCCCCATGGAGCACACCGCGGTGCCGGTGGAGTGGGACGACATCAAGGCGGAGCTGACCAAGCTGGCCACCGCGCTCGGTCCCGTCGGCGACGACAAGCAGGGCTCGTTCGGCCGCTTCGTCGACACCGCCGCCGACAACCTCGACGGCAACGGCCAGCGGTTCCGCGACACGCTCCGGGAGTTGTCGGCGACCCTGAGCACGTTGTCGGACGGTCGCACCGACCTGTTCGGCACCGTGCGCAACCTGCAGAAGTTCGTCGAGGTGCTCTCGGCGAGCAACGAGCAGATCGTGCAGTTCGGCGGACGGCTCGCGTCGGTGTCCTCGGTGCTGGCCGGCGTCTCGGCGGATCTCGGCGCTGGACTGGACAATCTCGACGCCGCGGTGGCCGACGTGCGCCGGTTCCTGGACAACAGCGGCGCCGAACTCACCGAGAGCGTGCAGCGGCTGGCCGACGCCACCCAGGTGCTCGCCGACAAGCGGCCGGAGCTGGAACGAGTGCTGCACTCCGGCCCGACCGCGCTGGTGAACTTCTACCAGATCTACAAACCGGCTCAAGGCACCTTGACCGGCGCGATCGCCCTGAACAACCCCGCCGACCCGCTCGGCTTCCTGTGCGGCTCGGTCCGCGCGCTGGAGACCAACGACTCCGATCGCAGCGCCGACCTCTGCGCCCAGTACCTGGCGCCGGTGATCAAGAGCTTGGGCATGAACTACGTGCCGATCATGTCGAACGCGGCCAGCGGCGTGACCGCGTTCCCGGACCAGCTGGTGTACACCGACCCCAGCCTGGCCGATCGGGCGGCGAGTCAGACCCCGGCGCAGCCGCAACCAGCGCCGGTGAGCGTGCCGGACGGCATTGCCGGACTGGCTATCCCGGGAGGACTGCGATGATGCCGACGCGGCGGATGCGCCGCACCGCCGCCGTCGCGGTGGGGCTGGCGCTGGCGATTTCCGGTTGCCAATGGGACGGGCTGAACTCGCTGCCGATGCCCGGCACCGAGGGCACCGCGCCGGGCTCCTATCAGGTACGCATCCAGATGCCGAATGTCACCACACTGACCAGGAATTCGCCGGTCCGGGTGCACGACGTGACGGTCGGCACGGTGTCGAGGATCGAGGTGGAGGACTGGCACGCGCTGGTCACTGTCTCGCTCAACCCCGACGTGCGGTTGCCCGCCAACGCGGTCGCCAAGATCGGGCAGACCAGTCTGCTCGGGTCCAATCATGTCGAGCTGTCCGCGCCCACCGATCAGCCCCCGGAAGGCGAGCTGAAAGGGGGCGACGTCATTCCGCTGGCGCGAGCCGGGATCTACCCGACCACCGAGCAGGTGCTGTCCTCGCTGTCGGTGGTGCTCAACGGCGGCGGCGTCGCCCAGCTGGAAACCATTACCCGGGAACTGAATTCCGCGCTCACCGGGCGGGAGGACGCGATCCGGGACCTGCTGCCGCAGCTGAACGAGCTGACCACGAACCTGGACCGCCAGACCGGTGACATCATCGCCGCGATGAGCGGCCTGGACCGCCTCGGCGGACAGCTGGCCCAGCAGCGCGACGTGGTCGCGGCCGCCATCGAACAGATCCATCCGGCGCTGACCGTGCTGGCCGACCGCAGGGCAAACATCACCAGGGCACTCACCGCGCTCGGCGAATTGAGTGACGTCACGCAGCGGATCATCGACGTCAGCGGAAATGACCTGAAGGCCAACTTGCACAGCCTCGTCCCGGTGCTGCGATCGCTCTCCGACACCGGCAACAACCTTACCGAGGCGCTGAAGATCCTGGCCACCTTCCCGTTCCCGATGAAGAACCTCGAACACGCCATCAAGGGCGACTACCTGAACCTGTTCATGACGGTGGATATGACCGGGCGGCGGCTGGATTCGAACTTCCTCACCGGTACCCCGCTGGGCGGGCGCTTCGGCGGGGTGGAAGGGGCGCTGGGCAGCTTCGCGCCGGGCACCGCCGCGCAGAATGGTGACCCGGCCACCGGGCCGCTCCAGGCGCCGCCGCCTGCGACCCAACCCGCTCCGACCATCCCCGGTCTGCCGCCGATACCAGGTCTGCCCGCGATTCCCGGATTGACCGTGCCCTTGCCTGGCAACAGCGCACCGCAAGGGGGTCCGGGACAGTGAAACTCACTCCGTTCGTCCGTACCCAGCTGATCATCTTCTCCGTGCTCACGGTGATCGGCTTGGTGGTCATGGGCGGGACATATGTGAAGCTGCCCGCGATGTTCGGCATCGGGCGCTACGAGGTCACGGTGCAGCTGGCCGCGACCGGTGGTCTCTATCCGACGGCCAACGTCGCCTACCGTGGCACGAATGTCGGTGTGGTGAAGGAAGTCCGGCTGACGCCCGTAGGGGTGGACGCGAAGCTGTCCATCGGCAGCGACTACAAGATCCCCGCCGACGTCGACGCCTGGGTGCGCAGCGTGTCCGCGGTCGGCGAGCAGTACGTCGACCTGGTGCCGCCCGAGCGCCGCACGGGCGGAAACCTGCACGACGGCAGCGTGATCCCGGTGGAGCGCACCAAGCTGCCGCAGGACGTCGGCACGCTGCTCGACCAAGCCGACCGGTTGCTGTCCAGCGTCGCCGACACCCGGCTGCGGCAGGTCATCGACGAGGCGTTCCTCGCGTTCAACGGCGCCGGTCCCGACCTACAGCGGTTCATCGATTCCGCGGCCCTGCTGGTGCAGGAAGCGCAGGCCAACGCCGAACCGACGAAACAGCTGCTCGATCAGGTCGGGCCGCTGCTGGACACCCAGATCCGCTCGGATGCCGCGATCCGTTCCTGGACCGCCGATCTGGCGACGGTCACCGATCAACTGCGCGCCCACGACCCCGCGCTGCGCGGCGTGCTGAACAAAGGACCGGCCGCGGCGCAGCGGGTGAGCGCGCTGTTCAACGATCTGCGGCCGACACTGCCGCTGCTGCTGGCGAATCTGGTCAGCGTCGGCCAGGTGGGCGTCACGTATCACGCTGGACTGGAGCAGGTCCTGGTGGTCTATCCGCCACTGGTCGCCGCGCTGCTCACCGCGGTCCGCGGCCCGCTCGAATACGGCGCCTTGGTGGATTTCATGTCGTTGGTCAACGACCCGCCCGCGTGCACCACCGGCTTCCTGCCGCCGGACCAGCGCCGCTCGCCGAGCGAGCTGGACACCCCGGACACGCCGCCCGGCCTGTACTGCAAAGTGCCGCAGGACGCGCCCGAAGCGGTACGCGGTATCCGCAACACCCCGTGCGCGGAGGTGCCCGGTGTGCGCGCCCCGACGCCGGAGATGTGCCGGAGCGGGTACGTTCCGTTGGGCAACAATCCGCCGTTCGGGCCGCCGCAGCCGGTCGCCCCCGCGGCCGCGCCCACGGACGAATCCCCTGGAGTCGCACCCGCCAGTTACGGTGGCGGCACTCCCGCCGCCGCGCAGGCATACGACCCGGACACCGGCGTGTACATCGGCACCGATGGGCGCACATACCGGCAGGGCGATATCGGACCGGGCGGTTCGGGCACGGTACCGTCGAGCTGGCAGTCGATGCTCGAGGAGCAGCAACGATGAGTGATCACAACGGAGAAGGTCACCGCACGCGGCGGCGTGCGGTGCGCTCGGCCGGGCCCCCGGTCGAGGAGACCACGACCGGGAGCACCACGGGCGCGAAGACCTCGGCCGCCGTGGGCCGCAGCGCGGGAACGCCCAGCTCGACGCTGGATAGCGGACCGAGTTCCCTAGTCGCCGAGACCGAGCCCACGACCTCAGTGGCGAAGCAAGTCGCCTCGCAGGAGATGCCCGACTCGGGCGCGCCGACCGCCGAGGTTGCCGAGGCAACGGTCGCCAAGACGAATGCCGATGCCGAACCGAATGCGGCCGTGGCGGGCAAGGCGGGGGTGGCGGCCGCGACAGCGGGTGTCCAGCCGGACCAGGCTGGCCGGGCGGCGGTTGCCGCAGAGCGAACGGTCGCCAGGGTGGACGGTGCCGAGGCCGACGAGACATCGCTCGCCAACGGGATAGCGGACGCCGAACCGGATGCGGTCGTGGTGGGCAAGGCAGGGGTTGCGGCCGCGAAAGCGGATGCCGAGCCGAACCCGGCCGACCAAGCAGCGGTCGCCGGGGGAGATGGTGGCGAGGCCGACAAGACATCGCTTACCAAGGGGAACACCGAGGACACCGCCGAAGCCGACCAGACCGCAGTCGCCGCTGCGGGAACCGAGGCCCAGCGGGACACCGACGAGGACTCGCCGACCGAGAAACAGGCCGCACAGACGCGGAATCGCAGCGTCGCCCGGATTCTCACGCTAGCCGCCTCAGCGCTGTTGGTGCTCGCACTCGTTTGCGGTGCGACTGTTTCGGTATTCGCGATGCGCTCGGCACATGAGCGCGACGAACGCCGCGCCGAGTATTTGCAGACCGCCAGGCAGGCGATCGTCAATCTCACCACCATCCGCGCCGACTCGGCCAAGCAGGACATCGACCGGATCCTGTCGCTGGCCTCCGGCGAGTTCAAGACCGAGTTCGACGGCAGGGTTGACCCGTTCACCAGCATCGTGCAGCAGGCCAAGGTGGTCTCCAGCGGCGAGATCGTTGAGGCCGCGCTGGAGAGCGACGACGATCGCTCGGCGCGTGTGCTGGTCGCCGCCAAGCAGACGCTCACCAACGCGGGCCAGGCCGAGCCGCAGACCAGGTACTACCGGTTCCGGGTCACCGTCTCCCGCGGCGACACCGGCCTGACCGTCTCCGATGTGGAGTTCGTGGCATGAACCTGAACGGAATTCGAGGCAGGATCCTGCTCGCGGTGCTCGGCGTCGTGGTCGCGGCGGCCGCGGTCATCGGCGGCGTCAACGGATACCGCTACTGGGACGACCGGCAGTCCGAGCAGTCGCGCGAAGACGCCGTCGCCACGGCCGGCCGCACCGTCGAGGCCATGTTCACCTACAGCCCGCAGACCGTGGACACCGACCTGCGAAAGTCGGCCGACAACCTCAGCGGCGACTTCCGCGAGGACTACTTGACGCTGATCGACAAGCAGATCGCGCCGGGCGCCAAGGAAAAGCAGCTCACCGTCACAGCCACCACGCAGGCAGGCGGTGTCGTCTCCGCCGACCGCTCGCACGCGGTGGTCCTGCTGTTTCTGAACCAGGTCATGACCAGCAAGGACACGCCGCAGGGCACCACCACCGGCAGCCGGGTGCGCGTCACCTTGGCGAAAACCGACTCGCGCTGGTTGGTCGAGGCCGTCACTCCGGTGTGAGCGCCCAAGAACCGCGCGATGGATCGTCCAGCGCCGCTGCGGCTCGGGCGGGAACGGAGGATTCCGGACGAGCTTGGCTGGTCCTGCCACTGCCGGGACGATGAATCGGTAGAGGTTGTCGAGGATCGCGCGAGCAAGGAACTCGCCCATCGCTCCGTAGTCGCCTTTGTCCGCCCTCCGGAGCGCCTCGAGGTAGCGCTCTCGGTCGTTCTCAGAACATACTTTCGATTTGTCATGCTTGAGTGAATCCAAATAGACAGTACACTTTCGAGTCGTTTCGATACCGTTTTGGTCGATGAACAGCACAGATGCGACACAGCGACGAAATGAATGTCGACGTTCGGCAGATTGAACCTGGTCCCGTACCCCTGATATTGGTCGGAGCTGATCGGCTCGCCGATCCGGCGTGCGTCCCGAAGATGCGCATCGGCAACTTGGCTGCTCAAACGCTCATCTCGGGGTCGATCTGGGTGAGCATCGAGCGCGTCCAGTCGGTGCCCTTGTGACCATCCGGCAGAGCCGCGTACCCGTCCTCGGCTTCCCGTATCGCGTCTGGGGCGCGGCCCATCGCTGCTAGCACGACGCCGCGCTCGAGGCCCCAGAACCCCGGCGTGTACCAGTATCCGAACGCCGGGAGGTCGATCCCTTCGGTTGCCGCTGCTGCCACGTCGGCATGGTGCAGCGCCCGGGCAGCGCGGCGACGGTCTCCTTGCAGGGCGAGCAGTTCGGCCCGCTGATAGCGGTCGTAGACGCCGAGAATCGGATGCGCCCGTGTGACGGCTATCGCCGAGTCGGTGAGGTCCACAGCGCGCTGTAGGTCGCCGTTGTGGCGCGCGGCATAGGCGCGGAAGCTGTGCGCGTGCGCAAGCTGTGATGGGTCATTGCCGTCAGCGGCGAGCTTGGCGGCGTCGCCGAGGACCCTGTCGGCGATGTGCGCTCGGTGGGTGGCGTGCTCCAACCAGCCACGGTATCGCGTGATTTCGGATGCGAGGCTGGCCGAAGCTGGGCCGCCTGCTCGGTGGCGTGCCAGGGTGCGCGCTGTTGCATCCATGCCGCGGACCAGCTGCACGACGGCCGCCGCGCCCACAATGTCCTCGAGGTGTCGTGTGCGGTCCAGAATCGCGGAGATGTCGTTCAGTCCTGCACGGCCCGCGCTGGACGGGTCACCTACGGTCGCGCCGAGCCGTTCCAGGTCGACGGATTCCAGCCCCAGCACGGGATCCGACAGCACCGACCGGTATGCCTCTAGCACTGCGGCGGTTACGGGCCGCTGGCCGGTCTCGATCAGCGATAGGTAGCCCGGGGTGAAGCAGGTCTTACCTGCCATGCGCCGCAAGCCGATACCGGCGATTGTGCGCAGCTCGCGCAGCAGTTCGCCCGTCACCCCCGTATCGGAAAACACACGCAAACACTATGCCCATTCGGCGAAGTCTGCTGGCAGAACACACTTTCCGTAGCACTCGACGCCGGGTTGACCCGCGAGTCCCCGGCGTCGGGTGCTCACCAACCACACCAACGCGCCAGGGGGTATCGGGATGCCCGAAGAACTCGCAGTCGTATTGATCGTCGCAGCCGCCGTCGCCGGGATGCTGCTACTGCTGTTCTGCGTGCTGCCGTGGCTGATCGACCTGGGCGGTCAACTGTCCGAACTCGAGCACACCGACGAACTGCCGCAACGCCCAGGACCTCACGCAGCGCCGCGCAGACCATTCCCGGTGGATGAAGCGCACTGGGTGACACAGGAACACATCGACTGCGACGCCCGTAACCAGGTCATGACGAGAAAGACATCCCAGGGCACCACCACTGGCAGCCGGGTGCGCGTCACCTTGGCGAAAACCGACTCGCGCTGGTGGGTCGAGGTCGTCACTCCGGTCTGAGCCGCCCGAGAACTAGACCCAGAAATTCATGCCCAGCGTCGGCATCCCGGTTTGCTCGGGTCTGCGTCATCGGCGCACGGTCCATCGACGCGGCGGGCGTCGATCAGGGCGTGCACCTGTTCACGGCGCGCCTACGCGACGGCAACGGCGACCCGTGCCCCGGCGTGACGATCACCTGGCTCGACCATCAGCCGCGGTCATCATGGACAACTCGGTGATCAGCTTCGACAATCTCCGGGTCGAGCGCAGTGTCTGGCTGAGCAACGACCTGGCCACCAGCGATGCGGCTCAAATCTTGACGTTGGCCCACTTCGCGAACCGGGTCAGGGCGTCGGTTCCGCGGCGGGCGTGGGCGAGTACGCGAACGGTCTCATGCACCTGGGGGTGGTTGCGCGTCAGCTCCGGCGCGATCTTGCGCGCGTGTTCGAGGCTGGTCAGCGCACGCTGCTTGTCCCCGTGTAGCAACCATGCGCGAGACACATCGATCCAGTGATGCCCGGCACGGGAGGGAGCGACCGACGCCGGTAGGCGTACCTGTCCTGCGCGGGATACGGCCGTTGTCCCATCGGACAGTTCGACCGGTACAGCGACGAAGTGAATGTCGACGTTCGCCAGATCGAACCGGGTCCCGTACTCCTGATACTGGTCGGAGCTGATCGCCTCGCCGATCCGGCGTGCCTCCCGAAGATGCGCGTCGGCGGTGTCGCCGTCGAGCGCACGAGCCGACAGTATCGAACCCCGCAGGTGCAACGCGCCGCGCACCGCGAGGATCTCCGGTGTCGTGGGTAGCTGCTCGCTGGCGGCGTACGCGCGCTCAACGATCCGCAACCCAGCGGCGTACGCGCCGGAATACAGCAGGATCACCGCGCGATGGAATTCCGCCGCGATCGGCCACGCCGGGTCACCACTGCGCTCAGCGGCCCATACGCAACGCTCGGCTGCCAGCCCGGCGAGATCGAGATAGCCGTACCGGTAGGCGATCGATGACGCGCTGTTATAGGCGTAGGCGAGCGTCGAATAGATCGCGCCCAAGCGAGGCTCGGAAGGCTCGTCGTTCGCGAGCACATGCAGACCGTGGATCACGTCCGGCAGTTCGGCGATGCGGTCACCGTACCGGCCCCGGTGCCTGCTCTCCCGGACCCGATGCAGTGCCGCAGTCAAATCCACGAATGTCGCTGGCCCGGTTAGTGGTTCATCGTCGAACGCCAGGATCGAGCGTCGCAGCCCGGGGATGGCGGCGTGCGCCGCAGTGTCGACGCGCACCGGCGCATAGGGCTGTCCAGTCAGAGCTTCGACGTTCACACCCAGCGCTCGGGCCACGGCCGCGATGAACGCGGGCGAGGCGGGGCGGGTGCCTCGCTCGACCTTGCGCAGCAGCGACATCGACACGTTCGCCTTCTGCGCAAGCTGTAGCTGGGTGAGCCGGGCAAGCTTGCGCGCCCTCGCGGTCCGTTCGCCGATCCCCGCATCGTCCATGCCCCCACGGTGACACACGATGTGCCGCTCCGCATGGGTTCACCCAGGACAAGGTATCCCCAGGCCCCGACGCCGGGTTGACCCGAGTCCTCGGCGTCGGGTGCTCACCAACCACACCAACGCGCCAAGGGGTATCGGGATGCCCGAAGAACTCGCAGTCGTATTGATCGTCGCAGCCGCCGTCGTCGGGATGCTGCTACTGCTGTTCTGCGTGCTGCCGTGGCTGATCGACCTGGGCGGCCGACTGTCCGAACTCGAGCACACCGACGAACTGCCGCAACGCCCAGGACCTCACGCAGCGCCGCGCAGACCATTCCCGGTGGATGAAGCGCACTGGGTGACACAGGAACACATCGACTGCGACGCCCGCACTTGCGGTGCCAAGGGCGCAGCTATCGACGTGCTCATCGAAGCCGGGCGCATGCGGCCCGGGAGGAACCTCCGGTGAATGCCGGTGTCAACCATGGCGATGACGGACTCCGGATCCGCGAATTCCTCACCGACGGCTCCGTGCAGTTCAAACCCCCGAAGAGAGCACGCCGAAATTCTCGAGGACGAGGCGATCGACCCGGCCTATGCGTGATCTCGGACCCGCGCTACCGCGATTTCCTGCCCTGACTCCGGGCTGAGCTGCGTGCGACCGGCGGTGCTACGGTCCCATCACCGAGGCAGGTACCTAGCCTCGTGGACCTCGGCGTGAAGCTCGACTCCAGTAGTGGAGTTCGTGAACACGATGAGCCCGAAGCACCAGTGCTACGTGGTGGCAGTCGAGGTCTTGTCAGTGCCGGGCGAGTCCGTTTCGCGGGGCAGCCGCACAGTGAATGTTGTCCCTTCACCAGGCGCGCTGTGCACGCCGACTTTGCCGCCGTGGGCGGTGACCAGGGCTTGGACGATGGAGAGGCCGAGTCCGGTGCCGCCGCTGCTGCGGGTGCGGGAGGTGTCGGTGCGGTAGAAGCGTTCGAAGACGCGTTCGGCCTCCTCCGGCGGCAGGCCGGGGCCGGTGTCGGCGACCTCGAGCAGAACGTGATCGGCCGCGGGTGTCAGCCGGACCGTCACCGCGGCGTCGGGTGTTGTGTGCGTGACGGCGTTGTTCAGCAGGTTGTCCAGGACCTGGCGCAACCGCGCCTCGTCGCCGGGTACCTCCAGCGTTCCTTCGCCCGGTTCGACCTTCAGCTCGATGGTGCGTATGGGTCCGTCGGTGTGCCCGGCGGCAACCACCGCGCGCGCGTTGTGCACCGCGTCGCTGGCGATCGCGAGCAAGTCCACCTGACCCAGCTCCAGCGGGCGTTGGGCATCCAGCCGCGCCAGCATCAGCAGGTCTTCGACCAGCACGCCCATTCGCTGGGATTCACGCTCGATGCGGTCCATGAACGTGCCCGGATCGGCGGTGGCGCCTTGGCGGTACAACTCGGCGAACCCGCGGATCGTGGTCAGCGGGGTGCGCAGTTCGTGACTGGCGTCGGCGACGAACCGGCGCATGCGCTCCTCGGAACGCCGGGCTGCCTCCTCGGAGGCCTCGGTCGCGGTGAACGCGCGCTGGATCTGCGTCAGCATGCTGTTCAGCGACCGGGACAACCGGTCGACTTCGGTGTTGGTGCCCCGCACCGGGACGCGGCGGTGCAGGTCGCCGCCCGCGATCGCCGCGGCGATACTTTCCACCCGGCGCAACGGCCGCAGACTGCGCCGCACCATGAAGTACGCGATCACCGCGAGCGCGGCCAGGACGATCGCGCCGACGATCAACTGCAGCATGATCAACCGCTGCACCGTGTCGGTGTTTTGCGTGAGCGGCAGCGCCACCGTGGTCGTGGCGTCTGGAGTGCGCACCGTCAGCGCACGCCACTCGGTCGGTCCCTTCACGGAGCCAACGGTGTACGGACCCGATCGCGGTGTCTGTGGGAGGTCGGGTTCGGTATTGACACCGAAAGCCCCGATCACGAACATGCGCCCGTCGGTCCGCAACGAGCGCACATAGAACTGGCTGGGGGCGTGGCGTGGGTCGGGCGGTAGCACCGGCGTTGGAGGGGGCCGCCGCGACCACTCCATCGCGCCCTCGCGCAACTGCTGGTCGGTCCGGTCGGTCAGCTGCTGTTCCAAGGCGGAGGTGACCACCATGCCGGAGACGAGCAGGCCGAGCCCGGCGGTGAGCACCAGCAGGACCATCAGCGTCACGCGCAGGGGGATCGCGGACAGCAGTTCGGAGGCTTTCGTACGCGCCGTCGCGACCTTGCTCGGGCTCACGTTCCGCTCTTGCGATGGGGTGCGCGCATGACGTAGCCGACGCCGCGCAGAGTATGGATCAGCCGCGTATGGCCCGTGTCGACCTTCTTGCGCAGGTAGGAGACGTACGTCTCCACAACGCCGACCTCGCCGCCGAAGTCGTAACGCCACACGTGATCGAGGATGCGCGGCTTGCTCAACACCGTTCCGGCATTGACCATGAAATACCGCAGCAACGTGAACTCGGTGGGCGACAGCGCCACCGGCTCGCCCGCCTTCCACACTTCATGGGTGTCGTCGTCGAGCTCGATGTCCTCGAAGCGGATCCGCGAGCTCTCCCGCTGCGGCGCGGCGTGACCGGCGCGCCGCAAGATGACGCGCAACCTCGCCACGACCTCTTCCAGGCTGAACGGCTTGGTGACGTAGTCGTCGGCTCCCAGGGTGAGGCCGGCGACTTTGTCCTGCACCTCGTCCCGTGCGGTCAGGAACAGCACGGGCGCGTCGACGCCATCCGCGCGCAGCCTGCGCAGCAGGCCGAAGCCGTCCATACCCGGCATCATCACGTCCATGATGAGCGCTTGCGGGCGGAACGTGCGCGCCTTGTCCAGCGCTTGGGGGCCATCCGCCGCGGTGTCCACCTCGAAGCCCTGATAGCGCAGGCTCACCGCGAGGAGTTCGACGATCATCGGCTCGTCGTCGACCACCAGCACCCTGGCCTCGGGTTGCTCCACCGGCGCACTACTCATGGCTTCATGGTCCAGTACCCGGCTGCGAAGTTCCTGGATCGAAGCTGGGTGATCGCTGTGCGCCGTGGGTCGGCTGGATGCCTGGTCAGCGCGGCTCGCGAGATTCCGGGTACACGTCGTCGTCGGTCAGCAGCGCGCTGCCCGCGACCTGGCCCTGCGCCAGCGCGTCCAAGAAGGCGCGGGCCCAGCGGTCCACGTCGTGGGCAAGCACCTGGCGGCGCAGCGCGCGCATCCGCCTGCGCTTGACGTCCCGGTCGTCGGTGAGCGCGGCGACGATGGCGTCCTTCACGTCGTCGAGGTCATGCGGGTTGCACAGGTACGCCTGGCGCAGTTCGGCGGCGGCGCCGGTGAACTCGCTCAACACCAGGGTGCCGTTGAGTCCGCTGTGGGAGGCGACGTACTCCTTGGCGACCAGGTTCATGCCGTCGCGCAGCGGCGTCACCAGCATCACGTCCGCGGCCACGAAGAACGCGATCAGCTCGTCGCGCGGAATCGGCCGGTGCAGGTAGTGCACCACCGGATAGCCCACCCTGGCGAACTCGCCGTTGATCCGGCCCACCTGACGCTCGATATCGCCGCGCATCTGGATGTAGCTCTCGACGCGCTCGCGGCTGGGCGTGGCCAGTTGGATCATGACCGTGTCGGCCGGATCGATCCGGCCATCGATGAGCAGTTCTTCCAGCGCGTTGAGCCGGATGTCGATGCCCTTGGTGTAGTCCAGGCGGTCGACGCCGAGCAGGATGTTCTTCGGGTTGCCCAGCTCGGCCCGGATCTTCGCGGCGCGTTCGCGCACCGACCTGCGCCGGGACTGCTCGTCGAGGGCGGCCGAGGCGATCGAGATCGGGAACGCGCCGACCCGCACCGTACGGAATCCCACCTGGACGACGCCGAGCTTGGATCGCACGCCGACCGAGCCGCGCGAAGTCGGCTGGCCGGCCAGCCGGCGAGCCAGGTACAGGAAATTCTGCGCGCCGCCGGGGAGATGGAAGCCGATCAAGTCGGCGCCGAGCAGTCCCTCCACGATCTCGGTCCGCCACGGCATCTGCATGAACAGCTCGACCGGCGGGAACGGGATGTGCAGGAAGAAGCCGATGGTCAGATCCGGGCGCAGCATGCGCAGCATCTTGGGCACCAGCTGGAGCTGGTAGTCCTGCACCCATACGGTCGCGCCTTCGGCGGCGATCTTGGCCGTGGCCTCGGCGAAACGCCGGTTCACGGTGACATACGCGCTCCACCACTTGCGGTCGTAGACCGGGCGCACGATCACGTCGTGGTAGAGCGGCCACAGCGTGCCGTTGGAGAAGCCCTCGTAGTAGTAGGCCACCTCCTGCGCCGCCAGCGGGACCGGGTGCAGTTCGAGGCCGTCCTCGATGATCGGCTCGATGTCCACGTCCGGGACTCCGGCCCAGCCGACCCACGCGCCCTTGTTGTTGCGCAAAACCGGTTCCAGGGCGGTGACCAGACCGCCCGGGCTGCGCTTCCATCGGGTGGTGCCGTCGGGGAGGCGATCGAGGTCGACGGGGAGGCGATTGGCGACGACGACGAAACCGGAGCCCGCGTCGGGACCGGTGGTTCCGGCCGCGGTGTCAGCAGTCGAGGTGTCTCTGGCGTGCTCGGAGTCGTCGGACGGGTTCATCTGGTCCACTCACGCATCCTTTGTGCGTTGCTGTATCCCGCTGGAGTCGACGTCGCCGTTGGCGTCGAGAACGAGACTATTCGCCCCGGGTGCTCGGTCCAATACCCAACATAGACAACAACATCCGGCATTCGTCGGCATCTTCGGCGTAGGCCGCGACGACCCGCTGCGCCTGGCGGGCGGTCTCGTCGGCGAGTGGCTCCAGTTCGTCGTCCGCAATGTCGTTGGCGCTGCCCTTCGCGGCCATTGTCAAGTCCTCCCGGCTCAGTGCGCTCGTACGTGCGAAAAGTCAATGGTATGCGACGCTGGGAATGGCGTCCGCCTGGGCGGCCGACCGCCGCGTGGCACTCGACACCAGGTCACCCGGTCGGTGCGCCGACCCTGCGGGTCCCTATACCGTGGGGAGCGCAGCACCAACTCCACGAAAGGGTCGACATGCCGCTGGCCACGGTGAACGGGATTTCCCTCAACTATCAGGTGAAGGGTGACCGCGCCAGGGGCACCGACGTCAAGGGTTCGGCGCCGCTGGTGGTCATGATCATGGGCACCGGCAGTCCCGGCCGGGTGTGGGAGCTGCACCAGGTTCCGGCGCTGGTCGCGGCCGGTTACCGGGTATGCACCTTCGACAACCGCGGCATCGCGCCGTCCTTCGAGGCGGCCTCCGGCATGACCATCGACGATCTGGTCGCCGACACGGCCGCCCTCATCGAATTCCTCGGCGAGGGTCCCGCCCTGGTCGCCGGGACGTCGATGGGCGCTCGGGTGGCCCAGGAGCTGGCGCTGGCCCACCCCGACCTGGTGCGCAAGGCGGTGTTCATGGCCGGTCACGGACGGCTCGACCAATTCCAGAAGACGCTGTCGCTCGGCGAACACGAACTGGACGCCAGCGGGGTGAAGCTGCCGGCGAAATACGAGGCCGCGATTACCGCGGTGATGAATCTCTCGCCCGCCACCATGGCCGAGCCGAACGCCGCCCGCGACTGGCTGGACCTGTTCGAGTTCACCGGCGGACCGGTTGCGCCCGGCATCCGCGCGCAGCGCAGGATGGACCACGATTTCGACCGGGTCCAGGCATACCGGGCGATTCGCGTGCCCTGCCTTTCGGTCGGATTCGCCGACGACCGGATGATTCCGCCGTACCTGTCCAGGGAGATCGCCGACGTGATCCCGGGCGCGCGATACCAGGAGGTGCCGGACGCTGGGCATTTCGGGTATTTGGAACGTCCGGAGGCGGTCAACAAGATTCTGCTCGACTTCTTTGCGAGCTGATTGCGCGGCGGCCGACGTGCCCCCTGGGTAAGCGCCCAGGCGTAACGTCTCGCTTGCTAGTGTCGAAACAACGCTCGGGGACTCTCGACGCCGGTGGCTTGTGAAAACCGGGCGTCGGGCGAACCAAGAGCGATCCCGTACATTGCGCCAGTATCCAGTGAGGTGAAATTGAGCACCAACCCCTTCGATGATGAAGACGGCCGCTTCTTCGTCCTGGTCAACGACGAGGAACAGCACTCCCTGTGGCCGGCCTTCGCAGAGGTTCCAGCCGGATGGCGAGTCGTGTTCGGCGAGGACAGCCGCGCCGCCTGTGTCGAGTACGTGGAGAAGAACTGGACCGACATGCGTCCGAAGAGCCTGCGCGACGCCATGGCCGCGGACGATGCGGCCCGCCAGGGAGCGCAGTCCTGATCCTCCCGCGGTAATCGATACTGCGCCGGGGACGATTCGACCGCCGCTGCGTGACACCGAAACCCGGTGTCACGCAGTCGGCGTGCCCGGCTATGATGACAACCGCTTTCCTCGCCTCCTTAGCTCAGTGGTAGAGCACTCGCCTTGTAAGCGAGCGGTCGTCAGTTCAATCCTGACAGGGGGCTCCATCCAGCCGCTGCGCGGCTGAGCTCAGTGGTAGAGGCCGCGCAGCGGGGGCTCTATCTCCGCCATCAACATGCGCAGTGTGAGCGAGTGCTTCTCCGGGGGCAGGGCGTCGAGTGCCGCCCGCGCCAGTTTCACTCCCTGGGCTCGGTCCCCGGCCCGAACCAGCATCAAGCCTCGGTGCATGTCCAGGTGGGTCGCGAACCGGGGCAGCGAGTCGGGCAGTTCGGCCCGCGCCGCCTCCTGTGCCTGCACCGCCAGCCGTTCGTCGCCGAGCCGGGCGGCGAGCAGGGACAGGAAGACGTTCACGCGCCACCACGGCACCGCGTAGTCGGACGTCTGCTCCTCGGAACCAGAACGGTCGAACGCGCGGCGGCCGTCGGCGATCAACCGACGGGCGGTATGGGTGTCGCCTTGAAGTGCTGCGGCATGCGCCTTCCCCCATACCGCATTGAGGCGTCCGAGACTGGGTCGCTCGGAGATTGCCAGGGCTTGGTCGGCGAATTCGTGCGCGATCGGCAACCCGGCGCCTTCGTAACCGAGGGCGATGGCGGCCCGGCCGCGAACCCAAGTCCGGATGTCGATGTCACCGGAGCGGTCCGCCGCTTCGGCGGCCATGCGATACCAGGAGATCGCCTTGTTGCCGTCGGAGCCGGGATAGGTCTTCGCGAACAGGGTCATCAGCCGGGCGGCGACCGCCCACATGCGTGGGGAGTCGAGTTGCTGTTGCAGGACGACCAGATCGGCGGCAAGCCGCTGTTGTATCTGCGCCGCGCCTTGGCTCATATAGTCGGTGCCGTACTCAAGGAGCTTCTCCTCCCATTCCTCGATCACCGGCCCGGTCGAATGCAGCCGTGCTGAAAACCCCTGCGAGAGAAGATCCGAAGCCACCACCGGCGCGATCGAGGTAGCAGCGAGATGCGATAGAAACTCGCGTCGATTCACGTCGGCCTCCAACAAACTCAGGGGGCAGTCCAGCACTGTCGCCAGATGGCGCAGCCAGAACGGCGACGGCTCGGTTCTGCCTGACTCCCAGTGCCGCGAGATGTATTCCCGCGTCATGTTGTAACCCGACACCTTGGACAACTCAGCCGCCAACCTGCCCTGACTCCAGCCTTTGGCGGTGCGCAACTGCCTGATCAGATCGCCTGTGGCCCCCGACATACCACCAGCCTGCCACCTCTCCGGCTGGAAACTCCCGCCGAACGGTCGAATGCCACCCCCATGCCACTAGCACGGTTACGGATACCCCACCGCGCGGTGCCGTGCCAGTCATGCCACCAGTTGTGCCACTGCTGCCAGCGCCATACGCACGGAACGCTCTAGAGGTAGGCCCCGGCGCGCGGATGTTTGTCCCCTTCCGGCGATTCCCCCCCGCGCCGGGTGCCGATACCAGCGCATTCGAACAGGACAGGGGTGGAGCGATGGCGTTCAACTGGTGGCGGGAAGCCGAGCCGGATGAAACATCGGCCCAAGCGATCATCGACCGCGTGCAGGACGAGTGGCGAGCTGAACGCCACGCACGTATCCGGGCTGAGCAGGCGGCCGGGCCCGCAGACGCCCGGCTGTGGCCGATCGGGTGGCCGCATGAGGCACCCGACCAACCGCTGAGTGTGTCCGAGGCGCACTGGACCATGCAGCGGCATCGTGGATGTCGCGCCGACGAGTGTCCGCGCAAGGCAGCGGCGCGGCAAGCGTTGATCGACGCCGGGCGCATAGTGCCCGACACGTCCCGTGGGTATTGACGACTTGCATTCGGCGGCCCCGCTTTGGCCATAGATAGCTGCGTATCAGAGCTAGCAGCATGATCATTCAGGTTAGATCAGAGCATCTCAGCGGAGCGGGCGACCAGTCGGAAATACCGCGAACGGTGGGCACCCTTACCTGCCAACCGGTGGCATGTTCTCGACAATGGGAAAGTATGCAGGCGACCAGGTCTCGTTGCGGGTTCGGGGAGGTCACGGGCGAACACCAGATGGGGAACAACCCGTGCATGAGTGCATCTCCTGCTAGCATCGCGCCGAATCTCACTATGTCGAGGTTCACCACATGTCGAAAGTTGTTGAGATGTACGAACATAACGCGTTACTGCAAACCAGCGCGCGGACTCGTACGGGGGGTGCGCGATGACTGAACTGATCGACTTCTCCGCCGCATTGATCGAACCGCAAGCGATCAAGGATGCGGGATATGCCGGTGTCATCGGCTACTTCAGCGATTCCCGGCCGGGCACGAATTTCGGAGCGAAGCCGCTGCGGCGCGAATACTGCGACCGATTACGTGCCATCGGGCTCGAGATAGTCACCAATTATCAGTACGGCAAAGGGGAAACGTCGGATTGGAAAGGGGGCTATGACGCGGGGGTGCACCATGCACGAATCGCGCTGAACTACCATCTCGCGGCGGGCGGACCGGGCTTCCGGCCGCTGTATGCCCCGGTTGACGCGAATCCCTCCCTGAACGAGTGGAATTCACTGATCGCACCGTTCCTGCGGGGCTGGGCATCGGTGGTCGGCCTGGAGTGGACCGGTATGTACGGCAACGCGCGGTGCATCGAATGGGCGCTCGAGGACGGTGTGGCCACGTGGTTCTGGCAACACAACTGGTCTGGTGATCCTTCGATCAACGGGGATCATCCGGCCGCGCACATCCACCAGATCCGCATCGACAGCGACCGGGTCGGGGGCGTTGTGGTGGACGTCAACAAAGTTCTCGCCGACGACTACGGGCAGTGGTCGAAATCGGCGGATCCTGATGAAGGGGGAAACATGAACAAGCCGGAGTACACCGAGATAGACCGAATGGGCAACTCCGCGTCCAGCCGTCACGGGGCGCGCGTCACCAACTTCCTGCTGCACACCCAGGAGGGCAACGGAACCGCGGAGAGCTTGGCGAACTACCTCAACAATCCCAGAAATGGCGTGAGCTACCACTACACGGTCCGCGATCGTATCGTGGTCGACGTCGTCGACACCGACCTGGCGAGCTGGTCTGTGCTGGACGCGAACCCGTACACGATCAACCTCTGCTTCGCGGGCAGCCGCGTCGCGTGGAGCCGGAACGACTGGCTACGCATCCGCGACGACATCCGGATCGCAGCGTGGCTGGCGGTGCAGGACGCCAGGAAATACGGTTTCGACACGCATGTCATCGCGCCGCCATATCAACGCCGCGAAGGGATCTCCGACCATAAGTACGTGACCGAAGTTCTCCGGATCGGTACGCACACCGATGTCGGGCGGAACTTCCCGTGGGACGTCTTCGCCGATGATGTGCGCGGCTTCGCCACCGGCGAACCGGGCGGCGGGTCGGAGCCGAACGCGATCAACGACAGCGCCGCCGCGAACCCGTGGCTGGGCAGAAGGATCACCGCGGGCGAGATCGCGACGCCCGATGGCGTGGGCCGCTTCGCCCAGTTCGAGCACGGCTACATCTATTGGCACCCCGACACCGGCGCACACCCCATCCCGGAAACACTGTGGCGGAAGTTCGAGGAACTGCGCTGGGAGGCTGGTCCGCTCGGCTACCCGGTGACCGACCGTACCGTCTTGACCGCGCCGGATGGCCGGCCTTTGGGCGAGGTGCAAGGTTTCCAGGGCGGCGCGCTCTACCGGCAGCAATCCAGCGAACTCGCCTTCTGGGTGCACGGCGCGATCCGTGACCGCTGGAACCGCTCCGGTTTCGAGAAGGGGCCGCTGGGCTGGCCGAAGACCGACGAAATCCCCTGGGACACCGGCACATACCAGGACTTCGAGCGCGGCCGGATCTACTGGACCCCGAGCCAGACCCTGGCCACGGTTGCGGTCGGCGGAGTCGATACTCCGCTACACGACGTGGCGAGCTGACCGCGATAAGCGGAGAAAGGGCAAGGGGCCGACCGCGACGAGCGGTCGGCCCCGTTCGGAACCGAGGTGACGACTTGCGCCTAGCTCAGCGTCTTCAGTGCCGCCGCGTCGTACGGCTTCAGCTCGTCGATCCGCCCCCCTAGCACCTTGGACGCCCACTCCGGGTCCTGGAGCAGGGCACGGCCGACGGCGACCAGGTCGAACTCGTCGCGCTCCATGCGATCGAAGAGGTTGTCGAGGCTGCCCAGCTCGGCGCCCTCGCCCGTGAACGCACGGATGAAGTCGCCGTCGAGGCCGACCGAACCGACGGTGATGGTGGGCCTGCCGGTGAGCTTCTTGGTCCAGCCGGCCAGGTTCAGGTCCGCGCCATCGAATTCCGGGAGCCAGTAGCGGCGGGTGGAGGCGTGGAAGGCGTCGACGCCGGCCGCGGCGAGCGGGGCGAGGATCGCCTCCAGCTCCTGCGGGGTCTCGGCGAGCCGCGCGTCGTAGGCCTCCTGCTTCCACTGCGAGTAGCGGAAGATCACCGGGAAGCCGGGCGAGACGGCCGCGCGGACCGCGGCCACGATCTCGGCCGCGAACTTCGTTCGGGCCACGGGGTCGCCGCCGTAGGCATCGGTACGGCGGTTCGTCCGCGCCCACAGGAACTGGTCGAGGAGATAGCCGTGGGCACCGTGCAGTTCGACGCCGTCGAAGCCGATGCGCTCGGCAGCCGCGGCGGCCTCGGCGAAGGCGCCGATGACGTCGTCCAGGTCGCGCTGGATCATCGCCTTGCCGGTGCCCTCGGTGCCGTCGACGCGGATACCGGAGGGGCCGACGGCGGGTGCGTCGGCGTAGGGCGCGTCGCCCTGGTTGCGCACCATGCCGATGTGCCACAGCTGCGGCACGATCTTGCCGCCCGCCGCGTGTACGGCTTCGGCGACCTTCGCCCACCCCGCCAACTGTTCCGCACCGTCGAACCGCGGCACACGATCACTCTGCCCGGCCGACTCGTGGCCGACGTAGGTCCCCTCGGTGACGATCAGGCCCACGCCGGCGGCGGCGCGGCGGGCGTAGTACGACCGCACATCATCACCGGGAACGCCGCCAGGGGAGAACATGCGCGTCATCGGCGCCATCACGATGCGGTTCGGGACGGTCAGGCCGTTCAGCGCGACGGGCCGGGACAGGAGCTCGGCCGCGCGGGAGGCGGGGGACGCGGTGACGGTCACAAAGGACTCCTCGTAGCTACTTGACAACCTTGATGCTTGAGAACCTCAAGCAACGCGAATACGGTAGAGGTAGATATTTGAGATAGTCAAGTTTCAGGGGATAGGGTGGCTCTCATGACAGAGGCTCCCCGCGTCGACACGGCCGAGCTCATGGAGCTGCTCTCGGTGTCGCTCGGCGCCTACTACGGCGACTTCACAGTCGCGGCAGCGAGCGAGAACCTCACAGCGAGCCAGGGCAAGGCGCTGACCGTACTGCGCCGTCGACCCGCCGCGATGCGCGCCCTGGCCGAGACCTTGACCTGCGACGCCTCCAACGTGACCGGAATCATCGACCGGCTGGAGAAGCGCGGCCTAGTGCGCCGCGAGGCCAGCGCATCCGACCGGCGCGTCAAGAATCTCGTCCTCACGGCCGAGGGCGAGCGCGTCGCCGACGCGATCCGCGCGAAGATGCGCGCCACGCAAGATGGCCTGAACAGGCTCAGCGACCAGGAACGGGACTGCCTGTACGCCCTGCTGGAACGGGTTTTCGTCGCCCGGCTCTCCGCCTGACCGGGGTGACCCGCGACGGAACTGGTACTGCCGGCGAACCAGGCCGTCCCGTGCGTCCACGGCCCACACGTGACCGCTAGCCGGTACGGCCTGAAGACCCGGAGTGGCGGGAAGCTCAGTCGGGGACGTTGGCGCCGTAGCCGAGGTCACGCAGGGCTTGCTTGATCTTGGCTTGGGCCTCGTCCAGGGATTCGGGGCTCGGATTCGGGTCGGCGCTGGAGATGTCGAAATTTCCCAGGGTGAACGCGGGGAACACGTGCACGTGCAGGTGCGGCACTTCCATGCCGGCGATCAAGAGACCGGCGCGCGGCGCGTCCCACGCCGCGCGCACGGCCTGCCCGATCTTCTGCGCGACGCCGGTCACCCGGGCCATGGTGTTGGCGTCGACGTCCTGCCACTGGTCGATCTCCTTACGTGGCACGACCAAGGTGTGGCCCGGGGTGATCGGGGCGATGGTGAGGAAGCCGACGAACTCGTCGTCCTCCCAGACGAATCGACCCGGGAGCTGACCGGCGATGATCGCACTGAAGACAGAAGCCATGCTCCGCAGACTAGACCGGCCCGCGTACCGAGGGGTGGCGCCGGCGCGCTACACCGCCACGAAGTGCGACAGGATGCCCTGCACCTCGTAGATGTCCACCTGGCGATTGAACCGCTTCTGCAGCGGCTCGGAGGTGCCCGCGATCCAGATGGCCAGTTCGGCGTCCAGATCGAAGGTGCCCGCGGTCTCCACCGAGAAATGGGTGATCGCGCGGTAGGGGACGCTGTGGTAGCTCACCTTGCGGCCGGTGACGCCCTGCTTGTCGATCAGGATCAGGCGGCGGTTCGTGAACAGCATGGCGTCGCGGACCAGCAGATACGCGGCGTAGACCTGTTCACCATTGCCGAGGAGCTTGGCATACTCCTGTTGCGCCTGGCCCGGATCGATCCGGCCGGCATTCCCCATCAGTCCATCGATCAGACCCATCGTCAGCACATCCTTCGGGTGCTCCGGTGTGGTCGGAGCGGGCGTGTTCGCCCACATCCGTTGTCCCCATTCATCATCCCCGCGCACGGACGGCTGCGTCAGCCTTCGCCCGCCCCGGCGCGGGGCCGCGAACGGAGTGCGTCCGGCCGCGCCCATTAGTCTGTTGCCGTGCGTGTACTCGTCATCGGTTCCGGAGCCCGTGAACATGCCCTCGTCCTGGCCCTGCGCCAGGACCCCGCGGTGACCGCGCTGTTCGCCGCCCCCGGCAACGCGGGGATCGCCCAGCACGCGCAGATCCGCCCGGTGGATCCGTCCTCCGCCGAAGACGTGGTCGCGCTGGCCGCCGAGGTGCACGCCGACCTCGTGGTGATCGGGCCCGAGGTTCCGCTCGTGCTCGGCGTCGCCGACGCGGTGCGCGCCGCGGGCATCGCCTGCTTCGGCCCGTCGGCCGCCGCCGCCAGGATCGAGGGGTCCAAGGCGTTCGCCAAGGACGTGATGGCCGCGGCCGGCGTGCGCACCGCGCACAGCGAGGTCGTGGACAGCCCGGCCGAACTCGACGACGCGCTCGACCGTTTCGGACCCACCTGGGTGGTCAAGGACGACGGCCTGGCCGCGGGCAAGGGGGTCGTGGTGACCGCCGATCGCTCCGCCGCGCGCGAGCACGGCGCGGAACTGCTCGAGCAGGGCCACCCGGTGCTGCTGGAATCGTTCCTGGACGGGCCGGAAGTATCGCTGTTCTGCCTGGTCGACGGCGAGACCGTGGTGCCGCTGCTGCCCGCGCAGGACCACAAGCGCGTCGGCGACGGCGACACCGGCCCGAACACCGGCGGTATGGGCGCCTACACGCCGCTGCCGTGGCTGCCCGACCAGACCGTCACCGCGATCGTGGAGGACGTGGTGAAACCCGTTGCCGCCGAACTGGTGCGGCGCGGCAGCGGATTCTCCGGCCTGCTCTACGCGGGCCTGGCGATCGGCAAGGACGGTCCCGCGGTGGTCGAATTCAATTGCCGCTTCGGCGATCCCGAGACGCAAGCGGTGCTCGCGCTGCTGGACAGCCCACTCGGCGAGCTGCTCAACGCCACCGCCACCGGCACGCTCGCGCAGGTCGCGCCGCCGCGCTGGCGGGACGGCTCCGCGATCACCGTGGTAGTCGCCGCGGAGAACTACCCGGGCCGCCCGCGCATCGGCGACGCCATCTCCGGCGCTGGCGAGGGCACGCTCGACGACACCGCCGCGGTCCTGCACGCGGGCACCGCGTTGCGCGAAGACGGCGCGCTGGTCTCCGCGGGCGGGCGGGTGCTGAACGTGGTCGGCGTCGGCGCCGATCTGGTCGAGGCTCGCGCACGGGCCTACGACCGCATCGCCGCCATCAAGCTCCCAGGCAGCCACTACCGCACGGATATCGGCTTGGCCGCCGTGGAGGACCGTATCGCTGTCCCCGCCTCGCCGAGTCTTTAGTCCGTACCAGTCGGGTGACACCGAATTTGCGTTCAGGTCCCGCGTTTGGTGCCGCGCATGCTTTTTTGGGGGTACCCGGCGAGTTATTCATGTGCTTGCCAGGCCAGTTGTCGCGTTCGCAGCTTTAGTCCCTAGCCGAGGTGCGGCCCGCGCCGAGTGGCCGTAGGCGTGGCCTGACATGCTGGCCGCCTTCGAAATGATGCGGGGTCTGCGTGCAGGCACCGCCGCGGGGATGCGCGACGCGATGGTCGGCGCCGCGCGGGGCTGGTCCGGCTCAGGTGAAGGTCAGGCCGCGTAGTGCCAGCCACTGCAGTGGGTCTACATGCCGTCCGCCGACGAGTACCTCGAAATGCAGGTGTGGACCGGTCGAGTCGCCGCGGTTGCCCATGCGGGCGATCTGCATGCCGGCGGGCACCCGTTCGCCGACCGAGACGAAGAAGTCGTACATGTGCCCGTAGACGGTGATGCTGCCGTCGTCGTGGCGGATCCGCACCCACAGCCCGAAGCCATGGGCCGGTCCCGCGTCGATCACCGTGCCGTCGGCGACCGCGTAGATCGGAGTCCCGATCGGTGCCGCGATATCGATCCCGTTGTGGAAGGTGCCCCAGCGGGAACCGAATCCGGAGGTGAACACGCCACGCGTGGGCAGGACGAAGCCGCCGGTGCCCGGCAGCACAGCGCCTGGCCGCACCGGGGCGCTTCCGGTCAGCCACGGCTGACGCTCACCCGCGATCGCGGCGGCGGCCTCGGCCTTGGCGCGATCCAGGGTGGCGCGTGCGGCCGTGGCGACCACGGCCTGCTCGCGCAGCCGCTCACCGTTGGCGATCGCGTTCAGCAACCGGCGCACCGACGGCGGCGTGCTCTGTATCTGCGGCGGATACGCGACGGCGACACGCTGGGCGCGATCCGGCGCCGGGGTGCGTTCGGTGACCGTCCCGGCGAACGGCGTGTCGCTCGCGGCGAACACCGCGGCCGCGGCTAACCCGGCCAGTAGCACTCTGTGCTTGCGCGCCAGCCCGAGCACATCCTCCCCGCTGGGTCTGCGCCGCCACAGAGCACGGATATCCGGTCTGCGTTTCCACCGGGTCCGCAGCGCGGATCGGCGCGCCCATAGGACGCGCCGATACAGTCTTCCGAACACCCGCCTTCCGGTACGTTTCGGCGGGCGCACACGCCAATCACGCGGAATGACCCCGATGCCAACCACTCCGCGTACTCGGTCGAGCCGGTCCCGTCGAGCGTTCTCGAGCATTACGCAGACCATAACCGCGACAGCGCCCGCTGGTGCTCTACCGTCTGTCGAGTGTCCAGAGAATCTCGCCGGTCGACCATTCCACCTTTCTACGTGATGGATGTATGGAAAGCCGCCGCGGAACGCGCCAGAACACACGGTGACGTGCTCGTCCTCGCCGCGGGGCAGCCGTCGACGCCGGCGCCCGCACCGGTGCTGCGCGCGACGAGACTGGCGATCGAGTCCGAATTGCTCGGTTACACCGAGACCTTCGGCATCCTGGCGCTGCGCGAAGCGATCGCCGAACACCATCGCGAGACCTACGGCTACCAGGTCGATCCGGATGACGTGGTGGTGACGACCGGGTCGTCCGGCGCCTTCTCGCTGATCTTCCTCGCCGCCTTCGATCCCGGCGACACGGTCGTGGTCGCGCGCCCGGGCTATCCGGCCTATCGCAACACGCTCGCCGCGCTCGGTTGCCGCGTGCTGGAGCTGGACTGCGGAGCCCAGACCCGATTCCAGCCCACCGTCGCGATGCTCGATGCTCTCCCGGAACCGCCCGCGGGTCTGATCGTGGCCAGCCCCGCCAACCCCACCGGGACCATGATCGCGCCCGCCGAACTCGCCGCGCTGGCCCGCTGGTGCGAGGAGCACAGCACGCTGCTGATCTCCGACGAGATCTACCACGGCATCACCTACGACAACTCCAGCGCCGACAGCGCGACCTCGTCGGCTTGGGAGACATCGCGGGAATCGGTGGTGATCGGCTCCGTCTCCAAGTACTTCTCCATGACGGGCTGGCGGCTCGGCTGGATGCTGGTGCCGAGCGGATTGCGGCCCGCACTGCAACGGCTGGCTTCGAACCTGACCGTCTGCCCGCCGGCAATCTCGCAGTACGCAGCCATGCACGCGTTCGGCGCGGAGGCCAAGGAGGAACTCGACGGGCACGTCCGGCGGTACGCGGTGAACCGGCGGCTGCTGCTGGACGGCCTGCCGAAGCTGGGCATCACCGACCTCGCTCCCGCCGACGGCGCCTTCTACGCCTACGCCGACATCGGCCACCTCACCGACGACTCCCGGGCGTGGTGTGCCGACGTGCTGAACCACACCGGAGTCGCGCTCGCGCCGGGAGTCGACTTCGACACCGTCAACGGGCACCACACGGTGCGCTTCTCGTTCGCCGGAGCTACGGCGGACATCGAGGCGGCGCTGCTGCGTCTAGGGCACTATCTGGCGGTCTGAACCCGCTGTCGTGTAACAACTTTCCGCAGTTCGGCACCGTGGTCGCGCGGATGCGGTAAAACAACGATGGCTGCTTTTCCTCGCTGATTTCCCCTGGAAGAACTGATGACGACTGGCACGATGGCACGGTGATCACCGCGACGACCCCGAAAGGCGAACGGCGTCGCCAGGCTCTGGTAGCCGCCGCCGCCGAGCTGCTGCTCGAAGGTGGATTCGAAGCGGTGCGGCATCGTTCGGTCGCGACCCGCGCTGATCTGCCGCTGGCGTCGACCACCTACTACTTCGAATCCCTGGACGATCTGATCGCGCGGGCGGTCGAGTTCAGCGGCAACGCCGAGCTGGACGCGATGCGCAGGCGGGTCGGGGAGGTGAGCCACCGGCGCCGCGGCGCGGAGGCCACCGTCGACTTGGTGCTCGACCTGCTGGTCGGGGCCGATGGCGCGGATGAGGTCGCGCGCGGGCAGCTGATCGCCCGCTACGAGCGCTCGGTCGCCTCGGCGCGGCACCCGGAGTTACGCGAGGTCCAGTTACGGCTGCGCGCCCAGCTGGACGAGTTGCTGGCCGACGTGCTGCGCCGATCCGATCGGATGGTGCGGCCGGAGCAGCTGCGCAGGCTGGTCGCGGTGGTGGACGGAGCGGTGGTCGCGGCGCTCACCGAGATGGACCCAGAACCGCGGCGGATGGCTCGCGGTGCGCTGCTGGAAGTGATCGACATCGTCGCGCCACCGGCTCGGGCAGGGGCGGA
>NZ_BDBA01000034.1 GCF_001612745.1 Nocardia amamiensis NBRC 102102
GGAGGCGGCAGCCGCCGCATCGGGCGCAGCGCGAGCGCCCGGCCCGGAAACAGGAGCCTGGGTATCCGCGGAAGGCGCCGCTCGGGTCGCATCGAGCACGCCCCGACCACCCGGCCCCGAGGGCTACCTGCCCTCCGAGGGCACCGGGCGAGCCGGACCAGCCAGCACGCCCGGGCAAGTCGATCGTTTCCGCGCACTAGACTGACCCCACGTGAGCGAGCGAACGATCAGCACAGCGCCCCAGGGCACGACGGAGCCGAGCACCAGCGAGGCGGAGTCGTGAGTATCGTCCCCAACGTCCTCGCCACCCGCTACGCCAGTCATGAGCTGGTGCACCTGTGGTCGCCGGAGCACAAGATCGTGCTCGAGCGGCGGCTGTGGCTCGAGGTGTTGCGCGCGCAGGCGGAGCTGGGCGTCGACGTGCCCGAGGGAGTCATCGCGGATTACGAGCGAGTGCTCGACGAGGTCGATCTCGCCTCGATCGCCGAACGCGAGCGGGTCACCCGGCACGATGTGAAGGCCCGCATCGAGGAATTCAACGCGCTGGCCGGACATGAGCACGTGCACAAGGGCATGACCAGCCGGGATCTCACCGAGAACGTCGAGCAGCTGCAGATCCGGCTGTCGCTCGAGCACGTGCACGCGCACGGTGTGGCGATCGCCGCGCGGCTGGCCGAGCGCGCCGCCGAGTATCAGACGCTGGTGATGGCCGGCCGCTCGCACAATGTCGCCGCGCAGGCCACCACGCTGGGCAAGCGCTTCGCGTCCGCCGCCGACGAACTGCTGATCGCGCTCACCAGGCTGCGCGAGCTGATCGACCGCTACCCGCTGCGCGGCATCAAAGGCCCGATGGGCACCGCGCAGGACATGCTCGACCTGCTCGGCGGCGACCCGGCCAAACTCGCCCGCCTGGAGCAGCAGGTGGCCAGGCATCTCGGTTTCGCGACCGTGTTCACCAGCGTCGGCCAGGTCTATCCGCGCTCGCTGGACCACGACGTGCTCTCCGCGCTGGTGCAGGTCGGCGCAGGCCCGTCCTCGTTCGCGCACACCATCCGGTTGATGGCCGGGCACGAGCTGGTCACCGAGGGCTTCCAGCCCGGGCAGGTGGGCAGCTCGGCGATGCCGCACAAGATGAACACCCGCTCCTGCGAACGGGTCAACGGCCTGCAGGTGGTGCTGCGCGGTTACGCCTCGATGGCGGCCGAACTGGCGGGCGCGCAGTGGAACGAGGGCGACGTGTTCTGCTCGGTGGTCCGCCGCGTCGCGCTGCCGGACGCATTCTTCGCCATCGACGGGATGATGGAGACCTTCCTCACCGTCTTGGCCGAATTCGGCGCCTACCCGGCCGTCGTCGCCCGCGAACTGGACCGCTACCTGCCTTTCCTGGCCACCACCCGGATCCTGATGGCCGCGGTCCGCGCCGGGGTCGGCCGCGAGACCGCACACGAGGCCATCAAGGAGCACGCCGTGGCGGTAGCCCTGGCGATGCGGGAACAGGGCCGTGAACCCGACCTCCTGGACCGGCTCGCCGCCGACGAGCGCCTCCCGCTCGATCGCGCCGCCCTCGCCGAGGCGCTGGCCGACAAGTCCGCTTTCATCGGCGCCGCCGAAGCCCAGGTCTCCGACGTCATCGGTCAGGTGCAGAAACTGGTCGACCGCTACCCGCACGCGGCCCGCTACACGCCGTCACCGATCTTGTAACCGCGGCGCTCCGAAACAGCCCGGCATTGCGCCAGCTAGCGCGAAACCCGGCTGCTCACCGTCCGGAGAGGAGCCGGGTCCACTTCTCCCGGCTACTGCCAGGAGCTGAGTGAACGGTATCTGAGGTCATGACCTGTGGCTATGGAATTGTGTTGCGGCTGAACGACGCATGAACACATAAGCTGCCGATCGTGAATCCGTACACGATTTTCGCCGATATCGCCGCCGGGCGGGCGCCGTCGAGCAAGGTCTACGAGGACGATGATGTGCTGGCGTTCATGGACATTCGGCCGATGACGCCAGGGCATCTGCTGGTGGTGCCGAAGGTGGCGGCGCGGAGTCTGGCGGAACTCGATCCGGTGCTCGGGGGGAAGCTGTTCCAGGTCGGGCAGCGGCTGGCCGCAGCGCTGCGGGCCAGTGAGGTGGGGTGTGACGGCGTGAATTTCTTTCTGGCCGACGGGGTGACCGCAGGGCAGGAAGTCTTTCACGTCCACCTGCACGTCATCCCGCGCACGCCGGGTGACGGGTTCGGGCTGCGTGGTCGCCCGACCAGCCCACAGCGGGCTGACCTGGACTACCTCGCAGCCTCGATTCGCGGCGCCCTCCGGGATCAGCCCGGCCTCTAGTCGCGGACCAGTTCGGCTGCAGTCCACCGGGGGTAGTCGCTGTATCCCTCGGCGGTTCGTCCGTACAGGGTCTCCTCGCGGATGGGAGCGAGCGGTAGGTCGTACCGGATGCGGTGGACGAGGTCGGGATTGGCGATGAACGACCTGCCGAACGACACCAGATCGGCGAGTCCGGATTGCAGCACCTGCTCCGCGCCCGCCGCGGTCGTCGGCTCCCTGTTTTCCCCGATATTGGCGATGAGCGTGCCGTGCCAGCGCGGCCGCAGGTCGCGCAGTGCGGGATAGCGGTCGTTGTCGATGAGGTGCAGGTAGGCAAGGTCGCGCTGATCGAGCTCGGCGACGAGCGCGCGGTAGAGCGGGGCCGGGTCCGCCTCGACCATGCCGAACTGCGGGTTGCCCGGCGACAGCCGGATCGCGGTGCGGCGGGAACCGATGGCATCGGCCACCGCGTCGACCACGGCCAGCGGCAGCCGCATGCGATTGTCGATCGAGCCGCCGAACTCGTCGTCGCGCAGATTGGTGTTGTCGGCGAGGAACTGGTGCACGAAATAGCTGTTGGCGCCGTGGATCTCGACTCCGTCGAAGCCCGCGTCCATGGCGTTGCGCGCGGCAGCGGCATGCTGCCGCACCGCCGCGGCGATCCCCGCGTGATCGAGTGCGGCGGGTGTGATCGGGTCGCCCTTGCCGCCGTCGATCAGGTGCACCCGGTCCTCGTCCAGCACGGCCGACGGTCCGGCGGGCCAGGAGCCGTCGATCCGCGCGAGCGGGTGGCCCTTTCGCCCGCCGTGCATCAACTGCGCGAAGATCCGCCCGCCGCGAGCGTGCACCGCGTCCGTGACCTGCCGCCACGCCTCGACATGCGCGGGCGTCTGCAATCCGGGCGCCCACGCCTCGCTCTGCCCGGTCGAGTGCGGCCAGATGCCCTCGCTGACGATCAGCCCTGCTGTGGCCCGTTGGGCGTAGTAGTCGGCGACGTCGCTGGTGGGTGAGCCGTCGGGTCGTGAGCGCAGCCGGGTCATCGGCGACATGACGATGCGGTTGGGCAGGTCGATCAGGTGGTTGCGGTATTCGGTCAGAAGCAGCATGGCTGTACCGTAAAACCTGACATCAATGTCAGGTCAAGGAGTGAAGGTGCGCATCGGTGAACTGGCCGAGCGGACCGGCGTGAGCGTCCGGTCGCTGCGGTACTACGAGACCAAGGGCCTGCTGGCCGCGGAGCGGACCTCCGGCGGACAGCGGGAATATCCGCAGACGGCGGTTGACCGGGTCCGGCGCATCCAGGAGATGTTCGCGGCGGGCCTGCACAGCGACACCATCGGCGAGCTGCTGCCGTGCATCCACGACGTGGACGGCACGCCGAACGTCCAGGCGACGCCGTTCCTGGTGGAGAAGCTCACCGAGGAACGCGCCAGGATCGATCAGGCCCTGCGCGACCTGCGCCGGACCAGCGAGGTGCTGGACGGCGTCATCCGAGCGGCGGGTGGCGCGGAGCCCGGACAGTAGGGTGGACGCCATGGCTCTCGACAGCGGAACGATCTCCGACTCCGGCAGCGGCGCTCCCGTCGTGGCGGCGCCGATCGCCAAGACGATCCCCACCGAGCGGGCGCACCACGGCGACGTGTTCGTCGACGAGTACGAGTGGCTGCGCGACAAAGAGAACCCCGACGTCATCGCCTACCTGGAGGCGGAGAACGCCTACACCGAGGCGCAGACCGCCCACCTGGACACGCTGCGCGAGACGATCTTCGACGAGATCAAGGCGCGCACCCAGGAGACCGACCTTTCGGTGCCGACCCGGTTGGGTGAGTACTGGTACTACTCGCGCAGCTTCGAAGGCAAGCAGTACGGCGTGCACTGCCGGTGCCCGATCGCCGCCGACGCGGCAGGCATCGACGCCTGGACGCCGCCGGTGCTCGACGCGCAGACCGAGGTCGCGGGCGAAGAGGTGCTGCTGGACAGCAACGAGCTGGCCGAGGGCCACGACTTCTTCGCGCTTGGCGCGTTCTCGATCAGCCATGACGGAACGCTGCTGGCCTACTCGGTGGACAACGTCGGCGACGAGCGCTACGTGCTGCGGTTCAAGGATCTGCGCACCGGTGAGCTGCTCGGCGACGAGATCGCGGGCACCGCGCCCGGCGCGACGTGGTCGCTCGATGGCAGCCACGTCTTCTATCAAACCGTCGACGAGTCGTGGCGGCCCGACACGGTGTGGCGGCACCGGCTCGGCAGCACCGATCCCGACGTCAAGGTCTTCCACGAGCCCGACGAGCGCTACTGGGTGAGCATCGGCGCGAGCCGCTCGGAGAAGTACCTCATGATCTGGGTCAGCTCGAAGATCACCAGCGAGGGCTGGGTGCTGGAGTCCGACGATCCCGAGGGCGAGTTCCGCGTCCTGCTGCCCCGCCGCGACGGCGTCGAGTACTCCGCCGAGCACGCGGTGGTCGGCGGCGCGGATCGCTTCCTGATCCTGCACAACGACGTGGTGGACGGGGTCAAGGCGGAGAACTTCGTGCTGGCCGAGGCGCCGGTGACGGATCCGACGAACCTGACCCAACTGATCGGTCATCGCGACGACGTACGGCTCGAGGACATCGACGCGTTCCGCGACCACTTGGTGCTCAGCTACCGGCGCGAGGCGCTCACCCGGGTGGCGGTGTGGCCGCTGACCGAGACGGGTTACGGCGAACAGCGGGAACTCGACTTCGACCTCGAGCTCTTCTCGGTCGGCGTCGGCTCCAACCCGGAGTGGGCGCAACCCAGCCTGCGCATCGGGCTGACCTCGTTCATCACGCCCATGCAGGTGTTCGACTACGTCCCGGCCACCGGTGAGCTGCTGCTGCGCAAGGAGCAGCCGGTACTCGGCGGCTACGACGCGAACGACTATGAACAGCACCGCGACTGGGCGGTTGCCGAGGACGGCACCCGGATTCCGATCTCGCTGGTCCGGAAGAAGAACGCGCCCGCCGGCGGGCCGAAACCGCTGCTGCTGTACGGCTACGGCTCCTATGAGGCGAGCATCGACCCGTCGTTCTCGGTCGCACGTCTTTCGCTGCTGGACCGCGGCATGGTCTTCGCGGTCGCGCACGTGCGCGGCGGCGGCGAGATGGGCAGGCTGTGGTACGAGCACGGGAAGACGCTGACCAAGAAGAACACCTTCACCGACTTCGTTTCCTGCGCGCGCCACCTCATCGATACCGGCGTCACCGCCGCGGACCGCATGATCGCGGACGGCGGCAGCGCGGGCGGCCTGCTGGTCGGCGCGGTGGCGAATCTGGCGCCGGAACTGTTCACGGGCATCCTGGCCAACGTTCCGTTCGTCGATCCGCTCACCTCCATCCTCGACCCGTCGCTCCCGCTGACCGTCATCGAGTGGGACGAGTGGGGCAACCCGCTGGCGGACAAGGACGTCTACGAGTACATGAAGTCCTACGCGCCGTACGAGAACGTCGAGGCCAAGGATTACCCGGCGATCCTGGCCATCACCAGCCTGAACGACACCCGGGTGCTCTACGTCGAACCGGCGAAGTGGATCGCCAAGCTGCGGGTCACCGCGACCGGCGACGCACCGCTGCTGCTCAAGACGGAGATGACCGCGGGCCACGGCGGAGTCAGCGGGCGCTACGAGAAGTGGCGGGAAGTGGCATTCGAACACGCCTGGGTGCTCGATACGGTCGGACTCGCCGACGCGTAGGCCGGTCGGGAAAGGCCGGTGCCATCGGGTGGCCGGACGGTAGCGGCGGCGCGCCGCCGCCGGGGTGCCCGCTCGGCACAGGCGTGACGGACTGTTCGCCGCCTGGTCATACGAGCTGCACGTCGAGGACATGTGCGGCTGGCACCGTGGGTTCATGAACGCTGAGCTGATCGTATCGATTTCCGGGATCAGGGACACCACCCGGGACGCGGCGATGGGGTTCGCCGAGGAGATGGATCGGCGCGGCGTTCCGGTCTCACTGCTGGTCGCACCGCGGCTGAAGGGCAGATACCGGCTGCTCGACGACGCCGCGACCCAAACGTGGCTGCGCGTTCGCCGGGCCCGTGGCGACGCCATCGTGCTGCACGGCTACGACCAGGCCGCCACCAAGCGGCGGCGCGCCGAGTTCGCCGCACTGCCCAAGCACGAGGCGCGGTTGCGGTTGACCGCCGCCGACCGGGTGCTGGAGCAGGTCGACCTGCGCACTCGGCTGTTCGCCGCTCCGCGCTGGAATGCCTCGGCGGGCGCGCTGGACGCGCTGCCGGAGGTGGGTTTCCGGCTCGCGCTCGGCCTCACGTCGATCATCGACCTGGAACGCAATATGGCGCAGAAGTCCCGGGTGTACGGCATCGGTGAGGGCTTCCGCGCGGAGCCGTGGTGGTGCCGCGCCCTGGTGATGGGCGCCGCCCGCACCGCCCGCC
>NZ_BDBA01000035.1 GCF_001612745.1 Nocardia amamiensis NBRC 102102
CGGCTGGTGGGGCAGCGAGTCGAGCAGCTCGGCCACCTCGTCGTCGGTGGGTCGCCGGTGCACCGGAAGCGGCTCGATCGCCCGGGTGTTCGGGCCGGGCAGCACCACCTGCGCGATGCCGTAGAGCGCGAGATCACGCGCGCCGCGCGAGATATTGCGGGCGGCCACCTCGAGCAGGCCGGGCAGCAAGGTGGTGGCCAGTTCGGCGCGTTCCACGTCGAGCGGGTTGAGCACTCGGGTGGTGACCCGGCGCGGATCGTCGGCGTCCAGGCCCCAGGTGTCGAACACACCCGCGGGCAGGAACATCGGCGGTGGGACCTCCACGGCACCGGCGAACGCGAGCGCTCGGCTCACCGCGCGACGGCGGTGCTGGGCCGGGGTGAGCCCGCGCCCGGCCGGGGCGGCGGGCAGCACGGACGGGATCTGCTCGAGCCCCTCCAGCCGCAGCACCTCCTCCACCAGGTCGGCGGGTTGCGCCAGGTCGGGCCGCCAGCTCGGCGGGGTCACCACCAGCTGACCGTGTCCGGTCTCGCTGACGCCGACCTCGACGGTGCAGCCGATCTGGGCCAGGCGGCGCGCCGAGGTCCCGGTCGGGTAGACGACGCCCGCGACGCGATCGGCCAGATCGATGTCGATGCGGATCGGCTCGGCGGCGGGAACGGGGACCCGGACGTCGGTGAGCACCGGTTCGACGGTGCCGCCCGCGATTTCGGCGAGCAGGCTCGCGGCCCGGTCGAGCGCGGCGATGTTGATCTCCGGATCGACGACGCGTTCGTACCGCTTCCCCGCCTCGGACACCAGTTTGTGCCTGCGCGCGGTCCGGTAGATCCGCAGCGGGTTCCAGGTGGCCGCCTCCAGCAGGATGTCGGTGCTCTCCGCCCCCACCTCGGTGCTCGCGCCACCCATCACGCCGGCCAGCGAGACGACGCCGGAATCGTCGGCGATCACCACGTCCTCGGGGTCGAGCACGCGCTCCACATCGTCCAGCGTGCGCAGCTTCTCGCCGGTGCTCGCGCCACGGACCACCAGCCCGCCCGACACCTTCGCCGCGTCGAACGCGTGCAGCGGCTGCCCCAGCTCGAGCATCACGTAGTTGGTGACGTCCACCGCGGGCGAGATCGGCCGCACGCCCGACAGCAGCAGCCTGCGCTGCAACCACCAGGGGCTGACCGCCGTCGGATCGATGCCGGTGACCCGGCGCGCCGCGAAGCGGGTGCACTGCGAACTCGGCTCCACCTGGATCGACCAGGCCTCCTGCTGGTAGTCGGGCAGGGTCCGCACGGCCGGGTCGGCGTAGTCGAGATCGAACCCGCAGGCCAGTTCGCGGGCCAGGCCGCGCACCGAGAAGCAGTAACCGCGGTCGGGGGTGATGTTCAGCTCGATGACCGTGTCGTCCAGCCCGAGCAGTTCGTTGGCGTCTGTACCGGGCTCGGCGGTGCCCGGCTCCAGCACCAGGATGCCGGAGTGGTCCTTGCCGATGCCGAGTTCGGCGACCGAGCAGATCATGCCGTGCGAGACGTGGCCATAGGTCTTGCGCGAGCTGATCTGGAATCCACCCGGCAGCACACCGCCCGGCAGCACCACGACCACCAGGTCACCGACCGCGAAATTCCGTGCGCCGCAGACGATCTCCTGCAATTCGGGATTGCCGACATCCACCTTGCAGAAGCGGATGGGCTTCTTGAATTCGGTCAGCTCGGTGATCTCGGCGACCCGGCCGACCACCAGCGGCGGCCGCCCCTCCCCGCCGTTGACGCGCTGGAGCTTGTCGACCTCTTCGACTTCCAACCCGACCCGGACGAATCCCGCGTCGAGCTCCTCCGGCGTCACCGACCACTCGGGGTTGGTGCGCTGGATGATGTCGGTCAGCCAGGACTGCGCTACTCGCACTTGACGTTTCGCTCTCTCGATCGAAGGGTGGGGTCAGGACCGGATACCGAAGGGCAGCGTGAAACGCACGTCGCCTTCCACGATGTCCCGCATGTCCGGGATGCCGTTGCGGAACTGCAGGGTGCGCTCCAGGCCCATGCCGAACGCGAATCCGCTGTACACCTCGGGATCGATCCCGCTGGCGATCAGCACCTTCGGGTTCACCATGCCGCAGCCGCCCCATTCGACCCAGCCGGGACCGCCCTTCTTGTCCGGGAACCACACGTCGACCTCCGCGGAGGGCTCGGTGAACGGAAAGTAGTTGGGGCGCATGCGGGTTCGGGTCTCCGGACCGAACAGCGCCCGGGCGAACGCGTCCAAGGTGCCGCGCAGATGCGCCATGGTCAGGCCCTTGTCCACCGCCAGGCCCTCGACCTGGGAGAACACCGGGGTGTGCGTGGCGTCCAGTTCGTCGGTGCGGAATGTGCGGCCGGGGCAGACCACGTAGATCGGCAGGTCGCGTTCCAGCATCGAGCGCACCTGCACCGGAGAGGTGTGCGTGCGCAGGACCTGCCGGGAGCCCTCCGGCGCGATGTGGAAGGTGTCCTGCATGGTGCGCGCCGGGTGGTCGGGCAGGAAGTTCAGCGCGTCGAAGTTGAAGTGCTCGGTCTCCACCTCGGGACCCTCGGCGACCTCCCAGCCCATCGCGACGAACACGTCGGCGACCTGCTCGGAGATGACCGTGATCGGATGCCGGGCGCCCACCGCCGTGCGGCGCGCGGGCAGCGTCACGTCGATGGCCTCCGCGACCAGCACGGCGGCGTCGCGCTCGGCCAGCAGCGTGGCGCGCCGGGCCTCGAACGCCTCGGACACTCGGCCCCTGGCCAGGTTGACCCGCTTGCCCGCGTCGGCCTTCTCCGATTTCGGCAGGGCGCCCAGAGCGCGCTGAGCCAGCGCCAGCGGCGCCTTGGCGCCGAGGTGTTCGGTTTTCGCGACCGCGAGCGCATCCAGGTCGGCGGCAGCGGCGAACGCCTTCTCGGCGGCCGCCGCGGCCGCGGCCAGTGCCTCCTCGGTCAGCGCCGCGTTCTGCTCGCCTGCGTCGATGTCGTCGGCCACGATGCTCCGTCTCTCCCCTGGGGATCGGTTCGCGGGCACAGCTGATTGCCGACCCGCATTGCTGCTGGTCGCATCGTATTCGATCGCTCCGGGGCGATTCACGCGGATTACCCGCTGGCGAAGACCGGCGAGTCTGTTATCGGCGCCGATCGTTGCGCTCCAGGACCGATCGCGGATACCCGGCCCAGGATATCGCCTGGGCCGGGCGAATGGGCGGCGGTCAGCTCGCGGCGACGATCCGGCTGGGCAGCAGCCACGACACGAGCGCGCCGACCGCGACGATCGCGGCACCGACCCACACTGCCGGTACCAGACCGTCGACGTAGCTTTGCGGGTTCGTATAGGAGCCGTGCGAGGCGAACACCGACGCCAGCACCGCGACACCCATGGCGACACCGACTTCACGGATGGTGTTGTTGGTGCCCGAGGCCATCGCGTGGTCCTCCGGGGCCGCCGCGGCCATCACCACCGTGGCACCCGGCGCGAAGGTGAGGCCCATACCGATGCCGGCGAGCAGGAACGGTCCGACGAATGACACGTAGCTCGCATCGACGGAGCTGACCGCCGCCATCCAGGCCAGCGCGACGGCCAGCAATGCCTGCCCGGTGGTCAGTAGCGTGCGGGCGCCGACCCGGTCGACGATCAAACCCGCCAGCGGCGCGACCACCATCGGGGCCATCGTCCAGGGCATGGTGCGGATTCCGGACTGCAGTGGGCCGTAACCCTGCACGACCTGGAAGTACTGGGCCAACAAGAAGATCGAGCCGAAGACGCCGACGGAGAAGGTGAAGCTGGTCGTGTTGCTCACCCGGAACGCACGGGAGCGGAACAAGCGCAGCGGCAGCATCGGGTCCGGCGTGTGCAGTTCCCAGGCGATCAGGCAACCGAGCAGGACCGCGCCACCGATCAGCGCGAACAGTACGCCGGACGAGGTCCAGCCGTCATCGGCGCCATGGATGACGCCCCACACCACCGCGAGTACACCCCCCGCCGACAGTATCAACCCCACCGGATCCAGGCGTCTGGCCCCACCGTGCGATTCGGTCAATACCCGGAGCGCGAAGGGCAGCACCAGCACACCGATGGGCACATTCACCCAGAACATCCATTGCCAGCTGAGGCCCTCGACAACCGCGCCCCCGATAAGTGGGCCGAGCGCGACGCCGAGACCGGAGATCCCGCCCCAGATGCCGATCGCGACGCTGCGCATCTTCTCCGGCACCGCCGCCGACAGCAGCGTCAGCGACAGCGGCATCACGCCCGCCGCACCGAAGCCCTGCACCGCGCGTGCGGCGATCAGCATGCCGGGCTCGGTCGCCAGCGCGCAGGCGGCGGACGCCAGCGTGAACAGGCCGATGCCGAACAGGAAGATCCGGCGCCTGCCCAGCCGGTCGCCGATGGCGGAGGCGGTGAGCAGCATCGAGGCGAACGACAGCGTGTACGCGTTGACGAACCACTGCAGGTCGGTGAGCGACGCACCCAGTTCGGTGCGGATCACCGGCAGCGCGTTCGTCACGACCAGGTTGTCCAGCGTGACCATGAACATAGGGATGCCGACGGCGGCCAGAACGGCGGC
>NZ_BDBA01000036.1 GCF_001612745.1 Nocardia amamiensis NBRC 102102
GCGCCCGCCGATCGTCCGCGCGGGCGCCACGACCGGCGTCGTGGCGGCGGATGGGAGAGTTTCGGTCATGTCCGTCCTTGTTGTAATTGACTGATAACAACTGGCTCGAACCGTATGCATTGACTGATAACATGTCAAGGCAGCGACATGACGAAGGCTTCGCACCCGAAGCGGCGGATGCCCGGCCGCGAAAACCGACAGAAGTGGAGCACGATGGCGGGATCGACCAGGACCAGGATGACCGCGACAGAACGGGGCGAGCAGGTGTTGCGCGCCGCCGTCTCGGCCTTCGCCGAATCCGGTTACACCGCCACCAGAACCGATGAGATCGCCCGGCGCGCAGGCGTTTCGCAGCCATACGTGATCCGGCTCTTCGGCACCAAGCAGCACCTCTTCCGCGCCGCGATGCACCGCGTATGCGACCGGATCGAGCAGATCTTCCGCACGTCACGCGAGGCCGCGCCGCCCGGCGCGAGCCCCGACGAGGCCCTGATCGCGCTCGCCAACGGCTACTCGGTGTTCCTGACGGAACGAGAACTGCTGCAAGTGCTGCTGCACGGGTTCGCGGCCAGCGCCGACCCCGAGATCGGCGACGACGTCAGGGCGCGGTTCGGCAGGATCTACCAGTTGATCCGAGAACTGACCGGGGCACCGGCAACCGAGGCCCGGCGGTTCCTCTCCACCGGCATGCTGCTGACCGTGATGAGCGCGATGCGGGTCGCCGGACCCGAGGCGGTACCCGCGGACTGGGCGACGGAGATCATGGAAGACCTGGGCAAATACGGCGATTGAACCAGACCGGCTGCGTCCTGCCGCTTACGCAACCACATTGGCTCCAACCCCATTTTCGTGTCAGCGAGACCGAGCATTACCCGTTCGCGCTGCAAATTAGACACCGTAGCGGACGCGGGAGTTCGCGTAGAGGCAGATCGCGGCGGCGGTGGCCAGATTCAGGCTCTCGGCGCGGCCGCGAATGGGGATGCGGATGCGGTGGTCGGCGCGGCGCGCCACGGCCGGGGCGAGGCCGTGCGCCTCGTTCCCGAACAGCCACGCGACAGGACGGGCGAAGAGCTCATCGGCGTCGTCGAGATCTACCTCGCCGTTGGCCGCGGTCGCCAGGATCGTGATGCCCGCCGCCGCGAGCGACTCCAGGGTTTCGGCGACGTCCCGGTGCCGCGCGATCGGCACGTGGAAGATGCTGCCAGCGCTGGCCCGCACGCACTTGCCGTTGTGCGGGTCGACGGTGTCGCCCGCCAGCACCACGCCGTCGGCGCCGACGGAATCGGCAACTCGGATCAGCGTGCCCGCGTTACCGGGCTCGGCCATCTCGACGGGAACGGCCAGTATCCGCGGGCTCGCGTCGAGGATTCGCGCCAAAGGCACGTCGAGCAGATCGCAGACCGCCACCAACCCGGGTGCCGTAACGGTCTCGCCGAGATGCTGTGCCGCGCGGTCGCTCACCAGCGTGGTGCGAACCCCCGTGGCTGCCGCTTCGGCGATCAGCGCATGGTCGCGTTCGGCGGCCGCCTGCGAGTAGAACAGCTCGTGCACCCGTGCCGTCTCCAGGGCGGCCGCGACCGCATTGGCGCCCTCGGCGAGGAATCGGCCCGTCTTGCGACGCTGCGCGCTGCGCTGGAGCTTGACCGCAGAAACGACCCGCGGATTACGCCAGTCGATGAACTCAGCTTCCACAGCGACCTGCCGAGGCTTGACTCAACAGAACGACCCGCGGATTGCGCCAGTCGATGAACTCAGCTTCCGCGGCGACCTGCCGACTCGACAGAACGACCCGCGGATTGCGCTCGTCGAGCGCTTCCACGGGTCGTTCCGACAGTTGTCCGTGTCCGTGTGTCAATCAGAGTCCGGATCAGGCGGCCGGGGCGTTGACATCCTGCGGCAGGGCGGCCTTGGCGACCGCGACGAGTCCGGCGAACGCCTCGGCGTCCGACACCGCGAGCTCGGCGAGGATCTTGCGGTCCACCTCGACACCCGCGGCCTTCAGGCCCTGGATGAAGCGGTTGTAGGTGATGTCGTTGATCCGCGCTGCGGCGTTGATCCGGGCGATCCACAGCTTGCGGAAGTCGCCCTTGCGCGCCCGGCGGTCCCGGTACGCGTAGGCGAGCGAGTGCAGCTGCTGCTCCTTGGCCTTGCGGTACAGCCGCGAGCGCTGGCCGCGGTAGCCCTTGGAGGCCTCGAGAATGGAACGGCGCTTCTTCTGCGCGTTGACGGCCCTTTTGACGCGTGCCACTGGTCAGTCCTGTTCGATGTGGGGGCGCGGGGGCGGCGCCCGGAAATGGGTCGGGAATGGCGCCGGACATGGTCCGGTCGCGGTGTGCCGGCTGGTGTGCGCGGCGGCGCAATCAGATACCGAGCAGCTTCTTCACGCGACGGACGTCGGCGGCGGCGACGACCTCCACGCCGTCCAGACGACGAGTCCGGCGGGTGGGCTTGTGCTCGAACAGGTGGCGACGGTTCGCCTGCTGGCGAAGCAGCTTGCCTTTACCGGACACCTTGAATCGCTTCGAGGCGCCGCTGTGGCTCTTCATCTTCGGCATGGATTCCTCTATCTGTCGTCCGGCGGCCCCGTAGGACCGCCGGTGTTCTGATCGGTGTTACTGCGGGCCGGCCGTCTCGGCCTGCTCCGCAGCGGGCTGACCGGCCGGTGCGGCGCTGGGCGCCGGGCGCTGGGCGGACTCCTGCTGCGCCTTCACCCGCGTCTTCGCACCCTTGTGGGGGGCGAGGACCATGGTCATGTTGCGACCGTCCTGCTTGGCCGAGGTTTCCACGAAACCGAGGTCGGCGACGTCGGACGCCAGCCGCTGCAGCAGCCGGAAGCCGAGCTCCGGCCGGGACTGCTCACGACCGCGGAACATGATCGTCACCTTGACCTTGGACCCGGCCTCGAGGAAGCGCACGACGTTGCGCTTCTTGGTCTCGTAGTCGTGATCATCGATCTTCGGACGGAGCTTCTGCTCCTTGATCACCGTCTGCTGCTGGTTCTTCCGAGACTCGCGCGCCTTCTGCGCCGTCTCGTACTTGAACTTGCCGTAGTCCATGATCTTGCAGACCGGTGGACGAGCATCGGGTGCCACCTCGACGAGATCGAGGTCGGCTTCGAGGGCGACGCGTAATGCATCCTCAACACGCACGATCCCAACCTGCTCGCCACCAGGTCCGATGAGCCGGACTTCGGGAACACGGATGCGATCGTTGATGCGGGTCTCAGTGCTGATGGGGCCTCCTAGGTCAAGCGGTGTCGTCAGACGACCGCACGCAATAACTGCAACCCCTGTTCAACACAAAGGCCCCGGTGCGGTATTCCGCGACACGGGGCCCGAGGTCGACCGATCGCCGATCGCGAGCGAACTCGGATCGACCCTCGTGTTGCGGCTCTCCTGCGAGAACCGCGGCACGAGAAACCCGCCCTCGCGGGGCGGGTGACCGGACCGTTGACCGTACGATCACTCGTCGGCAACGGTGGGAGTCGGGCTCCACTTATCAGCCCCGGGCAAGCCCCGGGGCGGTCGTCAGCGGCCAGTCTAACATTCCGTTCGGCTATCGCCGAATCGGGACAAATTCGCTTGCCCGGGCTCACCTGATGGTGGGGCGAGGCCATCGACCACCACCTCCGGATGCTGCGGGCGGCGTCGCTAGCCTGAAGGGCATGACTGACGAGCTCGACTCCTCCGTACGCGAACTGGCCGACATCCCCGCGGTCGAGGTGATCAGCCGCGCCGCCGTGATGCTGATGAGCTCGGCGGCGGAGAAGCTCGGGCTGGCGGATGCGGATCCGGACGCCAGTCCGCGCCGCGACCTGGACGAGGCGCGGCGCGTGATCACCGCGCTGGCGGGGCTGGTGACGGCATCGGTGGAGTACCTGGGGCCGCATGCCGGGCCGATCCGCGAGGGTCTGCAATCGCTGCAGCGCGCCTTCCGCGAATCGTCCGCCCATCCCGACGAGCCGGGCAAAGGCCCGGGCGAGAAGTACACCGGGCCGGTTTACTGACGCGAAGCCGAGCCGGCTCCCGTCACCGGTCATCGGCAGGAAAAGTTGCCCCACCCCTGGTGCGAGGCGGAAATTCTGGACGAAACGCACTCTCCCGCACCGAAGTTTAGGAAAATTCCCAGCGGGTAAGGCACAGTGAGGCCATGGCTACTCGGATTCTTCTCGCTCCCGGATTCTGGCTCGGTGCATGGGCGTGGGACGAGGTCGCCCCTGATTTGCGCGACCGCGGCAACGAGGTAACGGCACTCACGCTGCCCGGCTTGGACGCCGCGGACCCCGACCGGTTGTCGGCGACCCTGGAAACCCAGGCGCAGGCCATCATCGACGCGGCGCGCCCGGGTGAAACCGTCGTGCTGGTCGCGCATTCCGGCGGCGCGGCGCCCGCCTATCTGGCCATCGACCGCTCGCCCGAGCTGTTCCGCCGTGCGATCTACGTCGACAGCGCGCCGCTGCCGAGCGGCTTCGTCATCAACTCCGCGCTGGACATCGCGGCACGCGAATGGACGCTGCCGGAATGGTCCGACCTGGAGGCCGAGGGCAACAGCCTGGCCGGACTGGACGAGACGGCCTTGGCACGCTTCCGCGAACGCGCCGTGTCCGAGCCGGTGTCCATCGCCGCGGCGCCGCTGCGCTTGAGCGATTCGCCCGCGCGCTTGGCCGTCCCCACCACCGTGATCTGCAGCAGCATGACCGCCGAGCTGGTCACAAAGCTGCGGGACAACGGCGAAACGGCGATCTTCGCCGAGCTGGGCCGCATCGACGCCGAATACGTCGACCTGCCGACCGGTCACTGGCCGATGTGGTCCAAGCCGAAAGAACTCGCGGAGCTCATCGACGCGATCGCCAACCGCTGACATCGCCGCATCAACGACGGCCGGCACCTTCAGCCAACGCATCAACGACGAAAGCGGCGCGACCCGAACGAATCCGGACCCCGCCGCGCCGACGACGGGTCAGCCGACCGCCGCCGCTTTCTTCGTCACCCGCTTGGTCGCCTTGGCAGCGGTGGATTCGGCTCCCCGCGCTGACTTCTTCGCCGGAGCCTTCTTCCCGGGAGCCTTCTTCGCGGCCTGCGGCGCGGGCGGCTGGTTCAGCACCGCACGGAGGAACTGGCCGGTGTAGCTGCCCGCGACCGCCGCGACGTCCTCCGGCGCGCCCTGGGCCACCACGGTGCCGCCGCCGGATCCGCCTTCCGGACCCATATCGATCACCCAGTCGGAGGTCTTGATGACGTCCAGGTTGTGCTCGATCACGATCACCGTGTTGCCCTTGTCCACCAGCCCGTTGATCACGGCGAGCAGCTTGCGGATGTCCTCGAAGTGCAGCCCGGTGGTCGGCTCGTCGAGGATGTACACCGTGCGTCCGGTGGACCGCTTCTGCAGTTCGGCGGCCAGTTTCACGCGCTGCGCCTCGCCACCGGACAGCGTCGGCGCGCTCTGGCCGAGACGCACGTAGCCGAGCCCGACGTCCACCAGCGTCTTGAGATAGCGGTAGATCGAGGTGACCGGTTCGAAGAACGCCGCGGCCTCCTCGATGGACATGTCCAGCACCTCGGCGATGGTCTTGCCCTTGTAGTGCACCTCGAGGGTTTCCCGGTTGTAGCGGGCGCCATGGCAGACCTCACATGGGACGTACACGTCCGGCAGGAAGTTCATCTCGATCTTCAGCGTGCCGTCGCCGGAGCAGGCCTCGCAGCGGCCGCCCTTGACGTTGAACGAGAATCGGCCCGGCTGGTAACCGCGGACCTTCGCCTCGGTGGTGGCCGCGAACAGCGTGCGGATCTTGTCGAAGACGCCCGTGTAGGTGGCCGGGTTGGACCGCGGCGTGCGGCCGATCGGCGACTGGTCCACCTGCACGAGTTTGTCCAGGTGGTCGAGCCCGTTGACCCGGGTGTGCCGGCCAGGCACCTGCCGCGCGCCGTTGAGCCGGTTCGCCAGCACCGTGGCCAGGATGTCGTTCACCAGCGTGGACTTGCCCGATCCGGATACGCCGGTCACCGCGGTGAGCACGCCGAGCGGGAAGCTGACGTCGATGCCCGTGAGATTGTGCTCGCTCGCCCCGACCACGGTGAGCTGCCGCTTCTTGCTGACCGGCCGGCGGACCAGCGGAACCTCGATGCGCTCCCGGCCGGAAAGGTAGGCGCCGGTGAGCGAATTCGGGTCGGTGAGCAGTTCCTCGTAGGGCCCGCTGTGCACCACCGTGCCGCCGTGCTCGCCGGCGTACGGGCCGATGTCGACCACCCAGTCGGAGGCGCGGATGGTGTCCTCGTCGTGCTCGACGACGATCAGCGTGTTGCCCAGATTGCGCAGGCGGGTAAGGGTTTCGATGAGCCTGCGATTGTCCCGCTGATGCAGGCCGATGGACGGCTCGTCGAGCACGTAGAGCACGCCGACCAGGCCGGAGCCGATCTGGGTGGCGAGCCGGATACGCTGCGCCTCGCCACCGGAGAGGGTGGCGGCCGCGCGGGAGAGCGTCAGGTACTCCAAGCCCACATCGAGCAGGAAGCCCAGTCGCGCCTGCACCTCCTTGAGCACCTGCCCCGCGATGGCGGTCTCGCGCTCCCCCAGGGTGAGCGAGTTCAAGAACCCGGAGCATTCGCCGATGGACAGGTCGCTGACGTCGGCGATGGATTTCTTGTCGCCGTTCGCGTTGATGGTGACCGCGAGGATCTCCGGGCGCAGCCGAGCGCCGTTGCACACCGGGCACGGGATGTCGCGCATGTACCCGTCGTAGTGCTCTTTCATCTGCTCGGACTCGGTGTTCTCCATGCGCCGCTGCAAGAACGGCATCACGCCCTCGAAATCCGCGTAGTACGAGCGTTTGCGGCCGTAGCGGTTGGTGTAGGACACGTGCACCTGGTCGGCGCTGCCCTCGAGCACCGCTTTGCGCGCCTTCGGCGGGAGATCCTGCCACGGGGTGTCCATCGAGAAACCGATGGAATCGGCGAGGCCGGACAGCAGCCGGGTGAAGTACTCGGCGGTCTGCCCGCGCGACCACGGGGCGATCGCGCCGTCGTTCAGGCTCAGCGCCGGGTCGGGCACCACCAGCTCCGGGTCGACCTCCTTGCGGATGCCGAGGCCGGTGCAGTCCGGGCAGGCGCCGTAGGGGGAGTTGAACGAGAACGAGCGCGGCTCCAGGTCCTCGATATCGAGTGGGTGACCGTTCGGGCAGGCCAGGCGCTCGGAGAAGCGGCGCTCCCGGTCGTGCGCGTGCTCGTCGCGGTCGACGAAATCGAGCACGACGATGCCGTCGGCCAGCCGCAGCGCGGTCTCGATGGAGTCGGTGAGGCGCTGCTTGGAGCTCGGCTTGACGGCGAGGCGATCGACGACGACCTCGACGTCGTGCTTCTCCTGCTTCTTCAGCTTCGGCGGATCGGTGAGCGGATACACCACGCCGTCGACCCGCACGCGGGCGTAACCCTGGGTGTTCAGCTGGTCGAACAGGTCGACGAACTCGCCCTTGCGAGTGCGCACCACCGGCGCGAGCACCTGGAAGCGGATGCCCTCCTCCATGGCGAGCACCTGGTCGACGATCTGCTGTGGCGTCTGCTTGGCGATCAGCCCGCTGCACACCGGGCAGTGCGGGGTGCCCGCGCGTGCGTAGAGCAGGCGCAGGTAGTCGTACACCTCGGTGATGGTCCCCACGGTCGAGCGGGGGTTGCGGTTGGTCGACTTCTGGTCGATCGACACCGCGGGCGAGAGACCCTCGATGAAGTCGACGTCGGGCTTGTCCATCTGCCCGAGGAACTGGCGCGCGTAGGCCGACAGCGACTCGACGTAGCGCCGCTGCCCTTCCGCGAAGATCGTGTCGAAGGCCAAACTCGACTTGCCCGAGCCGGACAGACCGGTGAACACGATGAGACTGTCGCGGGGCAGGTCGAGATCGACCCCCTTCAGGTTGTGCTCCCGAGCTCCGCGCACAGTGAGGCGTTCCGCCACAGGCCGTCCCTTCTCCTTCGTGTTCGGCGTCCAGACATCCCCCGGCCGCCATGCTAGGCATCGGCACCGACAAGTTTCGCCGACCGCCCGTCACCTCGATGAATGGCGGGGACCCTGCGGCCGGAGAGCACGGATGGAGCCGGGAAACGGGCCAGGACGCCTCCGTAGCATCGCCCTCCCGGCACCACTGGTCAACAGCAGGACGCGGACGGTCATTCCACCGGGCGGCTGTGCGGTGCCACAGGGCGGGCCGTTCGGACTTCCGAGCAAGCCGTGCGGCCCGCGGCGCGGACGATGCGCGTGGCTCGTGCACCGCCCCGATACCGGCGCGGAAGTATCCGTCGGTCCACTGCATCCCGGCATGCGCATCGTGATACAGCCGCCGCGACTCCGGGGCGAGCGCGTGGATAGCCGACTAGACTGAGCGGGCTCTGCGCACCCCCACCGGACTCCGGAAACATCGATGACGGACGTCACTCCCAGCCTCCCGGCTACGGTGCTCGACACCTTGCGCGCCATCGTGCGGACCGCCGCGCGCCTCGTCGACGCACGCTACGGCGCGCTCGGCGTGCGCGGGCACGACGGGCAGCTGGTCGAATTCATCCATGAGGGCATCGACGACGCGACCCGCGCGCAGATCGGCCGACTACCCGAGGGGCACGGCGTGCTGGGACTGCTGTTCCTGCACCCGGAACCGATCCGGCTGGCGGATCTGTCGAAACATCCCGCGTCGGTGGGATTTCCGCCGCGCCATCCCCCGATGGGCAGCTTCCTCGGCGTCCCGGTGCGCATCGGCGAGGAGATCTTCGGCAACCTGTACCTCACGGAAAAGGCAGGCGGGCAACCGTTCACCGATGACGACGAGTCGATCGTGCTGGCGCTGGCCGCCGCGGCGGGCATCGCGATCGAGAACGCCAGGCTGTACGAATCCGCGCGGACCAGGCAGGCATGGATCACCGCGACCCGCGACATCGCGACCGAGTTCCTCGCGGGCACCACGCCGGACCTGGTCCTCGCACAGGTGGTCGCCCGCGCCCGCGCGCTGACCGGCTCGCAGCAGGCGCTGCTGGCCGTGCCGGCGCCGGGGACGCCGCCCGAGGAGTCCACCGAGCTGCTCGTGGCGCAATGGTTCGGCCCCGGCCGCGGCCCGCGGCGGGTGCGAATCGCCGACACCACCACCGGCAAGGCGCTCACCGAACGCGCGGTGGTGCAGGTGACCGACGCCGGATCCGTCGATCTGGGCGCACCGATCGGGCCGGCGGGGCCCGCGCTGATCCTGCCGCTGCGGACCGCCGACCTCGTACTCGGCGTGCTGATCCTCGCGCGTCCGCCCGCCCGCGATTCGTACACCGACGACCTGGTCGAGCTGACCGCGGCCTTCACCGACCAGGCGGCGCTGGCCATGCAGCTGGCCGACACCCAGCGCCGGATGCGCGAACTCGACGTGCTCGCCGACCGCGACCGCATCGCGCGCGATCTGCACGACCACGTCATCCAGCGACTGTTCGCGGTCGGTCTCGGGCTGCGGACAACCGCCGCCCGTACCGACGATCCGGAAGTGCAGCAACGACTTTCGGCCGAGATGGACGGCTTGCAGGAGGTGGTGCAGGAGATCCGCACGTCGATCTTCGACCTGCACGGCGGCGGGTCGCTGCGGCGGCGACTGGAGGACGCGATCCGTCAGCAGACCGCGGACGCTGCCTTCCGCACCAGCGTGCGGTTCTCCGGACCGTTGTCGGTGGTGGGCGACGCACTCGCCGATCACGCGGAAGCCGTGGTGCGCGAATCGGTCAGCAATGCGGTGCGGCACTCCGGCGGGAACCGGCTGTCGGTGCAGATCGCCGTCGGTGACGAACTGACCGTCCTCGTCGAGGACAACGGCGCGGGCCTGCCCGCGAACGTGACGCGCAGCGGATTGGCCAATCTCGCGCACCGCGCGCATCTCTCGGACGGCCACTGCACCGTGGAACGCACCGCAAACGGCGGCACCAGGGTGCACTGGTCCGCGCCGCTCGCCTAGCGCATCAGACGGGCAGGACGAGCGCGAGGTCGTCGTCGTAACGCCGGTACAGCAGCCCACCGCGGCCGCTGTCCGGGTCGGTGTAGAACAGGAACGGCAATCCTTTGCGGCAGAGCACATTTGCCGCATCGGCCGGATTGAGGCGCGGGGCGGGTTCCGCGTCGACGACGATCGCGACGGAGCCCGCGATCACCTCCGGCGACCAGTCCGGCGGGCACGTCGCGCGCTGCCGGAGGAGGCGCACACCCTCGGCGGCCCAGTGCACCACGGCGTCCTCGCCGGTCTCGATGTCGGTGAACAGGTGGGCGTCGTAGTCCATCGCGTCCAGCACGGCGACCGCCTCGGCGGGCGTGCAGGTCAGCAAGGTGCAGGGTTTCCTGCGGACGATCTCCCGCGGTTCGCCGACCAGGGCTAGCGGGGGGCGAGCCGGGTCGGGCCAGATCCGCGGCTCGTGCGCGGTCAGCCGGGCCAGGTGGCGGTCGAGGCGTTCGACGGCGAATGTGACCGCGAAGCCGCGTGGACCGGTGACCTGGACCCGCGTGGTGAAGTTCCGGCCGCGGACAGTTGCCTGCACCACCGCCGGCTCCTCCGGGCCGGATGGCGCGGTGAGGCGCGCCCTGGCGGCGGCGTCGAGGTGATGCCTGCGCAAGACGCGGCCGATGCCCCGCACTGTCCTGGCCACGTCCAGGTCCGGAACGGGCCCGCAAGTGGTCACCGCCACTTCCGGTTCCGCCGTCGCCCACTGTTCCGACGTGAATCGCCGCCCCGAGGAAACCATCTGTCACGCCCCACTTTCCAGATCGGTCCGGTCAACCCCTATGCCACCACCACAAAGGGGCCGCGAACAGGGCCTAAAGTCACCATATCGACGAATTCGATTGGCGCAGTCGCGGTTCGGGCCCCTATTGGACACACAACACCATGCACCATCGTACGGACCATGATCAGCGCGATCCACCCCCGCGACGTCACGATCGATGCCGGAACGACCAGCGGATGCCTGCGCGCGGCATACCCCGCCGGAGTCCACCCAGCCGCTACGACTTTCCCCGAGGCGCTCCCGACCCGTACCCGGTGATCGCGCCGCGGCCATGTCATATGACCTCGACGCTGGGCTGCGGAACTGGGTCGCGCTGTCCGGGTCGACGCCCCGGACGTATCACCCCGCACCAGCTCACAGCGCCGAGCAAGCGATCATCGCACCGCACCGGGGCGGTTCTGTAACGCACGCCGGATCGAACCCGAAATAGTGCCGGTACTGTGATTCAGAGCGATAGCGTGGTTGGTGTGATCTTGTCCACGTCGATACCACAATAAACCCGTGTTCCAATGGCCATAATGGGGTCGATGATCGGGGGTTCGAGTGGGTGATGACAAGCTAGCCGCCGCGGTCGACGCCGCAGAACAGCTGGCCGCGCGCTACCGCTCCCTGGTCGAGCACACCCCCGACGGGATCTGTGTGCACGAGGGCGGGATGGTCGTCTACGTCAATCCCGCTACCATCCGTCTGCTCGCCGCCGAGAGCGCCGAGCAGGTGGTCGGCCGGCCGCTGACCGACTTCGTCCATCCGGCCTCGGTCCCCGCGCTGCTCGACCGCATCGGCGCACTCACCGTCGCGGGCGCTGCCTCCGCTCCCACCGAGATCAGGCTGATGCGGCTGGACGGCGGAACCGTCCCCGTCGAGACGGTGTCGGTGCTGACCGCTTGGCACGACCGCCTCGCCTATCAGGTGGTCATCCACGACCTGACCGCCCAGCGTCACGCCGAGGCCGCGCAGCGCAAGGCCGAGCACTACTTCACCACCGTGGTCTCCCAGCTGGAGGAGGGTGTCGTGGTGATCGATCCGGAGGGGCGGATCGAATCGATGAATCCCGCGGCCAAACGCATCTTCGGCACCGAGGGACCCGACCGGCAGGTGATCGGCCGCACCATCCAGTCGCTGCCGCTGGTGCTGCTGGACGCCAACGCCCAGCCGCTACCGCCGAGCCGCCATCCCATCGCACGCACCCTCGCCACGGGCGAGACCATCACCGGCTACATCTTCGGGGTCGACCGCGTCGACGGCCAGCGCCGCTGGCTGTCGGGCAGCAGCCGGCTGCTCAATCCCGGCGACGCGCGTTCGTCGGCGGTCTCCTCCTTCGCCGACATCACCGAATTCCGCGCCAGCAGGCGGCAACTGGAGTACCAGGCCACGCACGACTCGCTGACCGGCCTGGCGAACCGCTCGTTGATCCTGTCCCAGCTGGCCGCCGCGCTGGCCAGCACCGAGGAGCTGCTGCCGGTGTCCACCGTGCTGTTCATCGACCTGGACGGGTTCAAGGTGATCAACGACACGCTCGGGCACGCCATCGGCGACACCGTGCTGCAGATCGTCGCGCAGCGGCTGCAACGCGCGCTGCGCGCTGACGACATCGTCGGCAGGCTGGGCGGAGACGAGTTCCTCGTGCTGTTGTCCGGGGTCACCCGGCGGGTCGACATCGACGCGCTGGTGGCCCGGCTCCGTTCCACCATGGCCGAGCCGATCATCGCCCGCGGGCACCGCATCCAGGTGAACGCCTCGATCGGGGTCACCGAGCTCGGCGCGGGCGACCGCCGCACCCCCGAGGCCGTGCTGCACGACGCGGACCTGGCGATGTACCGCGCGAAGCCGCCGGGACACCGGGACGGCGCCGCCGGCTCGATCCGCAGACCGAACAGCACCCACGCCTCCTGACGGGTTGTCCATGATCATCGAACACGCCCTGCTGCCCGTTCGCCCGGAGTCGGCCGCCGACTTCGAGGCCGCCTTCGCCGCGGCGCGGCCGATCATCGCGAGCATGCCCGGATTCCGATCGCTGTCGCTGTCGCGCGGCATCGAGTCGCCGGGCAGCTACCTGTTGCGGGTGGAGTGGGACCACCTCGATGATCACGTCGTCGGATTCCGCGGCTCCCCGGAGTACCTGCGCTGGAAGGATCTCTTGCATCACTTCTACGACCCGTTCCCGGTGGTCGAGCACTTCGCGCCGGTGCGGCCCGCCGTGGCCGACGACCACGGGGCTGGATCGCTGTCATGGGCGCCACCTGGGACTACGGCGAGCCCTCCGGAACCCCAGTAGACTCGACAACCCTGCTTTCCGAGCGTTCACCTGCCCGTCCGGGTAGCGTGTTCGCGGCTCTTCGCGGTGACAAGGAGTTCCGTTTTGCCCGACCTCACTCAGGACCGTGCCGCCGACGCAGGCACCCCCGAGCGGACCCGCGAGACCGAACAGGAACAGGCCTACCTGTCGGTGCTGTACGACCGGCTGGACGAGATGCGCGCCTACGCGCGCAACCGCCTGCGCACCGTGTTGCTGGAGACCGGCGGCACGCCGCAGGCCCGCAGCGAACGGGAGTCCTTCACCCAGCTCTACAGCGAGGACCTGGCGAAATACGACGCCGCCGAACACGGGCTGTGCTTCGGCCGCATCGACCTCGACGGTGACCAGGAGGAGTACCGCTACATCGGCAGGCTCGGCATCCTGGACGAGAAGGACGACTACGAGAGCCTGCTGCTGGACTGGCGCGCCCCGCTGGCCCGGCCGTTCTATCTGGCCACCACCGCCGCACCGGACGGCGTGACCCGCCGCAGGCACATCCGCTCGCGCAACCGCACGGTGACCGCGATCAACGACGAATACCTCGATCTGGAGACCGCGCGCCGGGCCGGCGTCGCCGCGGGCGACGGCGGTGTCGGCAGCGAGAGCGCGTTGCTGGCCGCGCTCAACGCCGCCCGCACCGGCCACATGAACGACATCGTCGAGACGATCCAGCACGAACAGGACGCGATCATCCGCTCCGAGCACAAGAGCGTGCTCGTCGTGCAGGGCGGGCCCGGCACCGGCAAGACCGCCGTCGCGCTGCACCGCGCCGCCTACCTGCTCTACACCTACCGCCAGCAGCTGGCCAAGAGCGGCGTGCTGATCATCGGGCCGAACGCCACCTTCCTGGACTACATCGGCCAAGTGCTCCCCTCGCTCGGCGAGACGGGCGTCCTGCTGTCCACCATCGGCGACCTCTACCCGGGCGTGCGGGCAACCCGCGAGGACTCGCTGCGCGCGGGCGAGATCAAGGGTTCGCTGGCGATACTCGACGTGCTCAAGCAGGCGGTCCGCGACCGTCAGGAAGTGCCGGCCGAACCGATCCGGCTGAGCTTCGACGGGTATCCGGTCGTGCTGGACCGCAAGATCGTCACCAAGGCACGCGGCCGCGCTCGGTCCTCGCGCCGCCCGCACAATCTGGCCCGGCCGATCTTCGCCGCCTCGGTGATCGACGCGCTGACCGACCAGCTCGCGCGCACCATGGGCGCCGATCTCTCCGGTGGTCCCAGCCTGCTCAGTTCGGCCGATCTCACCGAGATCCGGGACGAGATGCGCGCCGACCCGCAGATCCAGGCCACCATCAGCGAGCTGTGGCCGATTCTGTCACCGCAGGACGTCCTGGCCGACCTGCTCGCCGACCCGAAGCGACTGGACCGGGCCGCGAGCTCGCTGGACCCGGCCGACCGCGCCGAACTGCTGCGTCCCGACAACGGCGAGTTCAGCGCCGCCGACGCGCCGCTGCTGGACGAGCTGGCCGAATTGCTCGGCGTGGACGACACCGAGGAGCGCGAGCGTGCCCGTCGCCGCTGGCGTGCCCAGCTCGCCGAGGCGCAGGACGCGCTGGACATCCTGACCGGCTCCGCACCGCAGGATCTCGAAGACGAGCTCGACCCCGAGATCCTCATGGCCTACGACCTGATCGACGCCGGCCAGCTGGCCGAACGCCAGGACGTGCGCACCAGGCAGACCACCGCGGAACGCGCCGCGGGCGACCGCACCTGGACCTACGGGCACGTCATCGTGGACGAGGCGCAGGAATTGTCGGAGATGGCCTGGCGCATGGTGATGCGGCGCATCCCGAACCGGTGGGTCACCGTGGTCGGCGACGTCGCGCAGACCGGCGACCCCGCGGGCACGTCCTCCTGGCAGCGGATGCTGGAACCCTACGTCGCCGCCCGGTGGAAGCTGACCGAGCTGACCGTCAACTACCGCACCCCCGCCGAGGTCATGGACGTCGCGGCCGGCGTCCTCGCCGCGATCGATCCCACCGCGTCCGCACCGCGGTCGGTGCGCGAGACCGGCGTCGCGCCCCGCGCCTACCGAGTCGCTTCCCGCGACGTGCACGCGCAGGTCGCTCGGCTCGTCGCCGCCGAGACCGGCCCCGGCACCACAGCGGTGATCGCGCCGCATGCGCTGGTGGCGCGGCTGGCCGACCTTGCGGACGAGTCGGTGCGGGTACTGACCGTGCACGAGGTGAAGGGCCTGGAGTTCGACGCGGTGTACTTGGTCGAGCCGCAGAGCATTCTGGACGAATCGCCGCGCGGGCTCAACGATCTCTACGTCGCGCTCACCCGTGCGACCCAGCGGCTGGGTATGGTGCACAGCGCCGAGTTGCCGGAGGTGCTCGACCGGCTGCGCTGACCGGCTTTCGCGCCCTACGAACGACGAAAGACTCCGCGCCGCATCGTGATTCGCGAGGGATCCCGATCAGGGCTGCCGGATCGGTCATCCCTGTGTGCGCGGGGAGGAGCACGTTCGGGGACGGAGTGACGGACCCAGGCTTACGCCGAGCGGCACGTCAGTTCCGGGTCGATCCGCGCAAATCACCGCACGGTGTGCACGATCAGCACGTCCGAGCGCGACTTGCGCGCCACGTCGGAGGGCACCGAGCCGAGCAGCCTGCCGGTCAGCGTGTTCAGACCGCGGTTGCCGACCACCAACAGGTCAGCGTCGACCTCCTTGACCAGCGACAGCAGCGACTCCACCGGCTCACCGACCACGGCGCGCTCGATGATGTCGGCCGCGCCCGCCGCGATGGCCTTGTCGCGCGCGATGCGCAGGATCTCGCTGGTCGGCGCGGAACCGCGCACCTGGTAGGCATCATCCTTGAGGACATCGGCGGCAGCGGCGAGATCGCGATCGTCGGTCGGGTAGTACGCGCAGGCCACGATCAGCGTCGCGCCGGAGACGCCGGCTAGAGAGCCGGCTTTCTCGACGGCGACATACGACGAGCCCGAGCCATCGGTACCGACGACAATGGTCCGGTAGGCGGTCATTCTCTCCTCCAACTATGCGGTGAGTCGGGTGCCGCGCGCGGGATCTCCCGTCAGGTCGGGGCGTCGGCGCGGCGACTGGGGTCGACCATAGCGGCAAACGGAGCGGAAATTTCCGAAATCGCAAGACATCACACTCGGGGTGTTCGGCGATTCCCGCCACCGATTCGCCGCGGAATGCCGGAAAGGCCCGACCAACCAGGACCAACCCAATTTCGGTGCAGTAAACCTGTGACGTGCCACAACAGAATCGAACGAGATTGCGGCCCTGGGATATTCGTCACAGAACCGGGTGCGTCACATACGGATCGGCCCGCCTCGGCCGTGTGAATCACGCTCCGGGACGGGCCGATCGACCCTGGGCTACCGTGCCGCTACGGCCACTGCCGATAGTTGGCCCAGAATATGCCGAGAATCGCACCGATGATGTCCATGTCTTCCTCTTCCCGCGATAAAAAGGACGTGCAATATTAGCGCGCCGACCGGGCTAGAGGTCGAAAAGCGGCCCGGTGATGGTCAATCCGAGTTCGTCCACGTGCGCGAAGAACGCGAACAGCATCAGGGCGGCGCCCGCCAGGGCGAGATCCTTGTTGAACTGGATCATCTCTTGCTGCTTGGCTTGCGGGTCGGTTTCCTTCCAGAACCCGTGCATCAGGAAGGCGGTCGGCAGCAGCATGACCACCAGCAGCAGTGACCCGAGATCGGCCCACACGCCGAGCAGCACACTCAGGCCGCCGAGCGCCAGCAGCACACCCGAGGCGAGCACGGCGTACGTCGGCATGGGCACGCCCCGGCTCTGCGTGTATCCCGCCATCGCCCCGGTCTGGGTGAAGTGCCCGAATGCGGAGCTCAGGAACAGCACCACGAACAGCACCCGGCCGATCAACACCACGACATCCATGTCCGGCTCCTCGTCGGTCCAGCGACTACGTCCTGATCGGCATGACCTTTGCGGTGACCTCGTCGCGGGATCGTAGCGAATACTTGGCATATTCCAGCGGAGCCATACCCACTTCCGCGGTGAACTCACGCGAGAAGTGTGCCTGGTCGAAATAGCCCAGCTCCGCGGCCAGCGCGGCGAGATCTTCGGTCCGGCCCTTGGCCAGCAGATCGGCACCGTCCTGCAATCGATAACGCCGCAGCACCCATTTCGGACCCGCCCCGACGTATCGGCGGAACATGCGCTGCAGCGTGCGAGCGGGCACACCGAAGCGGTCGGCGATCTGGTCGACCCTGGTCAACTCCTGGTCTGTGGCCATGGCGTCGACGATGCGCAGCACCAGCTGGTAGGTCGGGTCGTCGGCCGCGGGCTTGCCCGTGAGGTACTCCTCGACGACGGCGCGGCGCCGCTCGTCGGTCGGCGCGTCGATCACCCGCTCGGTCAAACCGGCGGCGTCGGGCATCACGTCGGTGATGGCCACGACACGGTCGCGGAACGAGCCGACGTCGAGCCCGGTGAACGCGCCGAAACCGCCCGCCCGGAAGCGGATACCGAATGTCTCCCCCACCTCGCTGAGTTCGCGAATGAATTTGGTGGTGCGCACGCCGTTGACGAATCCACCGGTACGCGTGGCGGATCGCTCGAAGGTGACGTTCACGCTCGGATAGGACAGCACCTCGGCGCGATACGGCGGCCTGCCGCGCAGATCCCAGCGCACCGCCCAGTACCACTCGACGTAGCGGTCCACCCCGTTACTGGGCGGCAAACGACGCAGCGAGCGATGTTCGGCCTGCTCGACCGGATGCAGAATGCCTTTGGTGTCGGTGGGCACCAAAGGATTGCGCGACGGCCGCGGTTCTCCGGATTCGGCGTTACTCGGCACGGTGTCGCTTTCTTACAAGACCCGCCGACCACGATCGACAAAAGTTGTGATCATGACGAACACAGTGAATCCCATCGCCGACGGCTACCACTCGATCACCTGCTTTCTCGCTGTCGGTGACGGCAACAAAGCCATTGATTTCTACACCGCCGTCTTCGGGGCCGAGCTGATCGGCCGCAGCGACCTGCCCGACGGCCAGCCCGCGCACGCGGAGCTGAAGATCGGCGACTCCACCCTGCAACTGGGGATGCCGATCCCGGACAACGGCGTGCTCGCCCCGAACGGTGAGTGGGTGCACACCTCGATCGTGCACTACTGCCCCGATGTCGACGCGGTCGTGCGGCGCGCGGTCGAGCACGGTGCCCGAAGTGCCGAGGAACCGCAGACCTTCGTGACCGGCGATCGTTACGGCGTGATCATCGATCCGTTCGGCCACCGCTGGGCGGTGATGACCAAGGTCGAGGACGTCTCGCGCGAGGAAGCCGAGCGCCGCGTCAACGAATGGATGGCCACCCAGGCCTGACGGCCCCACTGCCTCCGCGGCCGTTCCGTGCCTGGTCCGCGGAGGCACAGCGTCGAACCCAGAACGCGGCTGCGAGTCCACGGCATAAGCGGCCGCGAGCGGGCGCCGCCGCGTGACACACACCGCTTCGACGCAACTCAACTCAATCCGGCGGCGTCCATGCCGCGCAATTCCTTCTTCAGGTCCGCGATCTCGTCGCGCAACCGGCCGGCGAGTTCGAACTGCAACTCCCTGGCCGCGTTCATCATCTGATCGGTGAGCTCTTTGACGAGATCGGCGAGTTCGGCACGCGGCATCGACTTGACGTCGCGGCCTTCGTACACCCCCGCGCTGACCGCCCGGCCGGGCTCGCCTTGGGCGCGCCTGCCGCGGCTGACATTGCGGCCCGAGCCGCCGACCTCCACCTCGGTCTCGTCGGCCTCCCGATACACCTGGTCGAGGATGTCGGCGATCTTCTTGCGCAACGGCTTCGGATCGATGCCCATCTCCTCGTTGTAGGCGACCTGCTTCGCCCGGCGGCGTTCGGTCTCGTCGATGGCGTATCGCATGGAGTCGGTGACCTTGTCGGCGTACATGTGCACTTCGCCGGAGACGTTGCGCGCGGCGCGCCCGATCGTCTGGATCAGCGCCGTTGTGCTGCGCAGGAACCCCTCCTTATCCGCGTCGAGGATCGCCACCAGCGACACCTCGGGCAGGTCGAGACCCTCGCGCAGCAGGTTGATGCCCACCAGCACATCGTATTCGCCAAGGCGCAACTGCCGCAGCAACTCGACGCGGCGCAGGGTGTCGATCTCCGAGTGCAGATAGCGCACCCGGACCCCGAGCCCGAGCAGATAGTCGGTGAGATCCTCGGCCATCTTCTTGGTGAGCGTGGTGACCAGCACCCGTTCGTCGCGCTCGGTGCGTTCCCGGATCTCGTGGATCAGGTCGTCGATCTGGCCCTTGGTCGGTTTGACCACCACCTTCGGATCGACCAAGCCGGTCGGCCGGATGACCTGTTCGACCACCTCGCCGCCGGTCTGCCCGAGCTCGTACGGGCCGGGCGTGGCCGACAGATAGACCGTCTGCCCGATGCGGTCGGCGAACTCCTCCCAGGTGAGCGGCCGGTTGTCCACCGCGGACGGCAGGCGGAACCCGTACTCCACCAGGTTGCGCTTGCGGGACATGTCGCCCTCGTACATGCCGCCGATCTGCGGGACGGTGTTGTGTGACTCGTCGATGACGAGCAGGAAATCCTCCGGGAAGTAGTCCAGCAGCGTGGCGGGAGCCGAACCGGCCGCGCGTCCGTCGATGTGGCGCGAATAGTTCTCGATGCCGGAGCAGAAGCCGACCTGCCGGATCATCTCCAGGTCGTACTGGGTGCGCATGCGCAGGCGCTGCGCCTCGAGCAGTTTGCCCTGGCGCTCCAGTTCCGCGAGCCGCTCCTCGAGCTCGGCCTCGATATCGTGCACCGCGCGCTCCATCCGCTCCGGCCCGGCCACGTAGTGGGTAGCCGGGAAGATGCGCAGCGTGTCGACCTGGCGGACCACGTCGCCGGTGAGCGGGTGCAGGTAGTACAGCGCGTCGATTTCGTCACCGAAGAACTCGATGCGGACCGCGAGTTCCTCGTAGGACGGAATGATCTCCACGGTGTCGCCGCGTACCCGGAACGAGCCGCGGGTGAACGCCATGTCGTTGCGGGTGTACTGCACGTCGACCAGCAGCCGCAGCAGCGCGTCCCGGTCGATCTCGGTGCCCACCTGCAACTGCACCGACCGATCCAGATACGACTGCGGCGTGCCGAGGCCGTAGATGCACGACACCGACGCGACCACCACCACGTCGCGCCGGGACAGCAGGCTGGAGGTCGCCGAATGGCGCAGCCGCTCGACGTCGTCGTTGATCGAGCTGTCCTTCTCGATGTAGGTGTCGGTCTGGGCGATGTACGCCTCGGGTTGGTAGTAGTCGTAGTAGGAGACGAAGTACTCGACGGCGTTGTTCGGCAGCATCTCGCGCAACTCGTTGGCCAGCTGGGCGGCCAGCGTCTTGTTCGGCGCCATCACCAGGGTCGGCCGCTGCAGCCGCTCGATGAGCCAGGCCGTGGTGGCCGATTTGCCGGTGCCGGTGGCCCCGAGCAGTACCACGTCGCGTTCCCCCGCCGTGATCCTGCGCTCCAGCTCAGCGATCGCGGCAGGCTGGTCACCGGCCGGCTGATGTTCGCTGACCACCTCGAACCGGCCGCCGACGCGCTCGATCTCGCCGACCGGGCGGAACTCCGAGCGCGCGAGCGGCTGCTCGGCGGCCCGGTCCTCGTAGCCCTCCGCCGGAATCTCGGTTGCGAATGCCATGTTCACCAGCCTAAGCCCAGCCACCGACAGATTCCGCCGACGGCGAATCGCCCGATCCGATCACGCGGTCGAGCTGCTGCTGCGCGGCCGTCGACGTCCGGGAGACGGTTCGGGTGGACCCGCCGGCCGCGTTTCGAAGCCATCGGTCTGGACCAGATGCGCCGCGATCCCCCGGTCGCCCGGTGTTCTCACAGCTGTTGTCAGCACACTGGGCGCAATCGGTTACATGTCCGAAATGTCCGATACGGCAACATGTTTCGTGTTCGAGAACACTTTATCCGGAGCCCCGCGAACGTCTCGCCCCGGGTGTAGCCTGACGTGGTTGTTCAAATGTTGAAGGATGAACCATGAGCGAGCGAAGCGAGCGAACAAAGGACA